>JBKPQV010000666.1:0-3482 GCA_046734235.1 Acidobacteriota bacterium | reverse complement strand
TGGACAAAAGAGGTTGTACTCTTTTCATCTAAATAATTTGTGGTTATACCAGACAAATATCACCACAACACGGCTTATAGCCGGTGGTGTCTAAAGTTCTCATTCAAGTGTGGTTCTAGCTGTGAAATTGAAGCACCACACGGCCTAAAGCCGGTGGTGTCTAAGGATCTCATTCAAGTGTGGTTCTAGCTGTGAAATTAATGCACCACACGGCCTAAAGCCGGTGGTGTCTGGGAAGTTCGTTGGGCGTGGGTTTCTAGCAGCGGTCGCTCCGTTCCTGTTCTGTATGCCAATTGTCTTGTCTATCGAAATCCATGATCACTTAGGCTCGGCAACGTAGATCTTATTGACGATTTTCCAGCCATCGGCAAACTTCAACAGCGATAAATAATCGGTGTATTTCGACTTTTCATACACTTCAACTACTTTTACTGACGCTGCGTTGCTTGTGATGTCTACCTGGGTAATTGTCAACTCGCCTTTTTCCTCCTGACCTGCACTGGAAGCGAAACCTTTGTACCACTGCTCTTGAGTGAGCTGACCAAGAGTGTTGTCGCGTTTAACGAAAAAGAGTTTTGCTTCCGGGTAGAACGCCTTTTTCAGACTTTCTACATCATTGAATTTGAGGCCGTGAAGGTAATGGTTAACTGTTTCACGTACCAGCGCGTCTTCAGTGCTTGCCTGTGCTTGAACGCACGTGACCACCGCTAAGATCATTGTCAAAGCCAGGATCAAATTTTTCATCGCTTTCCTTTCGCCCGCTTTGGTTTTATCCATCCCCGACAAGCTAAAGAGGGTCTTGCAAAAGTTAGTTGATAGTGGGACCCGACGCTACCGCGTGACGGTACCGACTTCTGTGCCACAGGCTCAGTTATTCGTAGCGCAACGAGATCGTAGGCTCTACTTTTGTTGCGCGCAAACCAGGTAAATAGCACGCTAACAGTGCAACGCCGATCACCAACGCAGCTATCGTCGCGAACGTGGTGGCGTCTGTTGGTTGTACCCCAAAAAGCATGGTCGCCATCAGTCGCGTAAGTGCAAATGCGCCAACAAGTCCGACTCCAACTCCGATCAAAGTCAGTTTCATTCCATGACTTAGAATCATCTTGAAAACATCAGCGCGGCTAGCTCCGATTGCCATCCGAATCCCGATCTCGTGAGTTCGCTGCGTCACTGAATAAGACATGACGCCGTAGATCCCAACTATGGCCAGTATTAAAGCAATGCCGGCAAACAGGCTGAGCAAAGTCAGATTCAAACGTTCAGGTGCAACAGACTCGGCGCGTATATCACCCATCGTTCGCGGGCTGTAGATTGGTTGATCCGGATCGAGGGCTTTCACCTGCTGACGCGCCGCCGAGATCAACTGATTCGGATCGCCGCTTCCTTTGACGATCACTGTCATGCTGCTTTGTGGCATCTGTGCAAAAGGAAAATACCCTTGGACACGATTCGAGTCCTGGCTGAGACTGTCCATCTTTACGCGACCAACCACTCCCAGGACTTCAAGCAACGGCGTGTCTGCGTCATGGGCACCACCACCCAGTCTGATTCTTTTACCAACTGGATCTTCGTTGGGCCAGTGGCGTCGAGCGAATTCCTCGTCAATCACAATTGAGTTGGCCCCAGCTATTGACCGTTGGTTTTCATTAAGTTTACTGAGATCCTTGCCAACAAGGTGCGACTTGTCATCGTGATCGTTGAATACCCGCCCACGCAAAACAGGAATATTCATTGCTTTGAAGTAATCCGGAGTTACGAGGCAGGCCTCCATCAGGGGAACGTCTCCACGCGCTGGGTGGGGCCGGCCATCAATTGTGAAAGAGGTTTGCCAGCCATTGTTGCCAAGCGGCAAACCCGAGGCTGCCGCCGACGACTCAACTCCTGGCAAAGATCTAAGGTTTGTTAACAGTGCGTTATAGAATCCGGTCCGCGTTTCATCATTTGCATACTTCTTTGACGGCAACGAAACGCTAAAGCTGCTCAAGTGTTCATAGGAAAAACCCGGATTAACTTTTTGCAATAGATAGAAGCTGCGAATCATTAAGCCAGCACCGATTAAGAGCACGAGCGTAGTCGCGACTTCAACAACCACCAAAGAACTGCGCAGCCAACTGCGACCACTCATGCCGCGTCCGGTGTCTTTCAACGTTTCATGAACATCAACCTCACCGGCCTGCAAAGCAGGAACTAATCCGAACAAAATTCCAGTAATGAACGCAACTCCAAGCGTGAACAACAGCACGGTCCAATCCAAACCTATCTCGCGAGAGCGAGGAATTGCATCAGGACTTATGTACAGGATCAACTTGATACCAAAACGCCCCAACAGTAGACCGACAGTGCCACCAATCAATGAAAGTAATACGCTTTCAGTTAATAACTGCCTCGCGATGCGCCAACGGCCGGCACCGAGCGCAGACCGAATAGCCATCTCTTTACGACGCGCAGTTGCCCGCGCCAACAGAAGATTTGCGATGTTGGCGCAAGCAATCAACAGAACAAATGCAACGGCTGCAAAAATGACATAAAGCGCGCGGCGAATATCGCTGACATATATTTCGATAAGTGGTCGTAAGCGGATACCGTTGCCGGTGTTCGAATCCGGATACTGTTTCTCGAGGTTTACTGCAACTCGATTCATATCAGCCAGGGCCTGATCAAATGAAACTCCGGGTTTTAAGCGGGCTACGCCATAGAGCCCAGGATGGTTGCCGCGACTCTTCCATGACGCTTGATCGGACAACTGTCCAACTGGAACCCACATCTCCACACGACTCGGATACTGAAAGTCTTGTGGCATCACTCCGATTACGGTGTAGGCTTTAGTGTTAAGAGTAATTGGCTGATTCAAGATGCTCGTCTGACCACCAAAGCGTCGTTGCCAGAGTCCATAACTCAAAACGACAACGGGGGCAGTGCCGGGTTTGTCTTCTTCATTTGTAAAGACGCGCCCCATCGCAGCGTTTACCCTCAAAACCGAGAACAGGTCAGCCGAAACCTGACCCGTAACAATGCGTTCGGCTTCTCCGCTACCAGTGAGGTTGTAACTACCACGGTTGTAAACGCCAATCTTTTCAAACGCCTGATTCTGAGCTCGCCAATCTTCAAAATTCGGATACGAGATCGACATCTCGTCGAGCACGGCACTCTTTTCATTCAAGAAGACCAGGCGATCTGCCTCATCATACGGAAGTGGGCGCAACAGAACAGAGTTGACCACACTGAAAATCGCAGTGTTTGCGCCTATGCCCAGGGCCAACGCCAGAATGACAATTGCCGTGATGCCCGGGTTCTTGAGCAACATTCGCGTTCCGTATTTGATGTCTTGAAGGAAAGTTTGCATCGTTTTGCTCCTTTGGTTCTAAGTCCATTGCTGATTTGGTCTTCGGTCTGGGACTTGGGACTTAGGTCTTGGGACTTTGGTCTTAGGACTTTGGTCTTGGGTCTGGGTACTCGATTGGATAAGGTCGGTACCACCC
>JBKPQV010000665.1:0-3514 GCA_046734235.1 Acidobacteriota bacterium | reverse complement strand
CGACTTCAACGGAAACTTCGTGCAGGCTGAAATGGTTAAGGCCTTTCTCAACTCGATCGAGTATCGCGGTAGATTTGCACCGTAAGAAAACACAGATCCAGGTTTTCTCCGTGTCTCTGTGTCTTTGTGCCTCTGTGTTTTAAATGGTCATCTGAGATCGAGGCCTCATTTGAAACACAGAGACACAAAGACACAGAGACACAGAGATATCTCGTTTCTCCTTGAGCGAAAAGCTGTAGATTGGGACGAAACTATTTCAGATACTTATTAAACCAGTCGAGTGTCCTGGTCCAGGCGAGTTTCGCCGCCTCTTCGTCGTAACGCGGTGTGGTGTCGTTATGGAAACCGTGCTGTTTGCCGTCGTATGTATAGGACGTGAACACTTTCTTATTTTCAGTCAGTGCTGCCTCGTAAGCCTGTATACCGGCGTTAACCCCCTGGTCGTTACCTGCGTAATTGAACATCAACGGCGCTGAAATCTTGGGGACGTCAGCGACACCCGCTTGTCGACCATAAAAGGGAACTCCCGCGTTTAGCTCTGGCCCAAGACGCACTGCCAGTTGATTCACCATCCCACCGCCAAAACAGAACCCGACTGCACCGAGTTTATGGTTAGAGTTTTTATTCGCCTTCAACCACTTCGCCGCTGCGACAAAATCCTCTGTCATCTTCTTGCCGTCGACTTTGCGAAACGCGACGGCTCCCGCTTCGTCAGATCCTGGATAACCACCAACAGAAGTTAGACCATCCGGGGCATATGCGATGAAGTTCGCAACAGCAAGGCGACGTGCCACGTCTTCAATATATGGATTCAGTCCGCGATTTTCGTGAATCACAAGAACGACGGGCAGCTTCTTTCCCTTCGCGGGTTGAGCCAGGTAACCCTTAATCGATCCGTTGCCTTCAGGAGATTGGACCACTTCATAACCAACTTTGATCCGCTTGTCGTCAGGCTTCACTTGTTGCGCCCAGGCGTAGTTTGGGCGAAGACTCTCGAAGATCGCGGCAACCGTTAGACCACCAACCGCGAACTTAGCCGCACGATCGAGAAAGGTACGACGAGTGATGTCACCATGTTGATATTCGTGAAAAAGATCTAATAGTTCCTGCGGGTAGTCGGATGCTTTTTTTCGTTCCATGATGGTCCTTTAGTTTGCTTTGAAAGTAGAAATCTTCGCCTGGGGGCGTTGAACGTACCTTATTGCGAGAGAGCTCAAAAAGATACAGCGGTTCGATGAAAGCCTCAACCCTTTTTATCGAGTAATCAGTGTAATCTGCGCAATTTCAGATTTCAGACTGTTGTGTCCGATATGCTTTAGCTTGTCGGTCGATAACAAACAAACCCTTCGAGCGCCGACAAGCTAAAGAGCCTCTTGCAAAAATCACCGTTTCTTCGCTCCAGCGGAGCGCAATGTTTATAGCCTTGCGGGCCTCGAAATCCCGCGCTCCGTAGGAGTGCTATGTATGGTGCCGCTCCTAGGTAACGCTTTGTAGTGAAAGTTAGTGTCTTGAATCTTTGCTGGGGTAAACATGGCACTCCTACGGAGTGCAGTCTCCAGGTTCCTTCAATTCTATAAACATTGCGCTCCTCTGGAGCGGAGAACCAATGACTCCTAGCGAGGCCAACGCAAGATCTCACCAGCCCGTGGTTTCATGCTCACCGAATTCTTGACTGCAACCTTTCCATTCACGATGACATAGTCAATTCCCATCGGGTGTCGCTTCGGTTGCTCAAATGTCGCTAGATCCGCGACTCGCTTCTCGTCAAATAACACAAGGTCCGCTGCCATTCCCGGTCTCAATAGACCGCGGTCCCACAATTTGAACGTCTGCGCAGGCAGCGATGTCATTCGTCTGACTGCTTCAGGTAATGTGAGCAGTTTCTTCTCGCGGACGTAGTAACCAAGTGTTCGTGCATTGTTTCCGAAGTTGCGTGGATGCGGCACACTCGTTCCACCCTGGCCCATCACACTTGCATCAGAGGCAATCATCGTAAACGGCTGCGCGAGTATCGTCTCAACATCAGCCTCCGACATCTTGCGCAACACCAACCTTGCGCCACCGCTTTGCAAAATCTCGATCGCCATTTCAGCTTGCGAGTCGATATCGGTTTTACTCTTCACTTGCCTGGTGATCTCGGCGATGTTTTTGCCGTTGAAAGTCTGATCAGCGTCGTAGCTGGCTATGTAAGCAAATGATAGGTCAGTAAAGCCCTGCGCTTTGGCTTTGTTCACCACATCTTTACGAACTTGCTCATGCGTAACCGGATCTTTGAGACGTTCCTCAACCTTGGACCAGCCACCTTCAAACAACCACGGATAGAAAAGAATACTTGTGTCAGTACTGCTTGCGGGGTACATGTACTGATCGGCAGTTACCTGAACCCCACGTTCACGGGCTGCTTCGATTATTTTCACAATGCCAGCAGCCTGGCCCCAACGCTTCTTGCTCGAAATTTTCAAGTGGGATATCTCGACCGGACAATGAGCTTGTTCACCAACCGCAATCGATTCGGTAACAGATTTCTCAACCGTTTCGCCTTCGTCGCGCATGTGAGTGGCGTAAATTCCTCCGTAACGGGAGGATACCTTCGCAAGTTCAGTCAGCTCATATGCGTTTGCATAGGCACCAGGTAAATACTCAAGTCCACTAGAGAAGCCGACTGCTCCATCCTTCATCGCTTGATCAACCAATTGACGCATGCGCTGCATTTCTTCTGTCGTGGGAACTCGGTTAAAGTCTCCACCCATTGCGTAACGTCTAACTGTGTTATGACCAACGAGGGATGCGATATTCACACCAGTGCCGTTTTTCTTAACAATCTCAAACCACTCAGTAAGATTGAGTGCTGACGAACCACAGTTTCCAGTCACAACTGTGGTCACACCCATCATGATTAGATTTTCAGCGTCTGGGACTTGTTCAATCGCACCTTCGAGGTGAGTGTGAACATCGATAAATCCTGGGGCGACGATCAAACCTTTCGCGTCTATCTTCTCCTTTGCTCTGGCAGGATCGATCTTGCCGATTTCAGCGATCTTGCCGTTGGCGATTCCAACGTCAGCGAGATACCATGGGTTACCGCTACCATCCAGAATGCGTCCGTTAACAATGACGAGATCTAATTGCGGGAGTGTTTGAATGGGAGTTGAATTTAGCTGCGCCGCTACCGGACTCAGCCCGAATAAAATAAGCGAGGTGAGAATGAGTCCCAGTAGCCAAGCTTTAGACAGCTGACGCACTTTTCTATAAAACCTCCAACGACCAAAGTTCAAATCTGCAACATTCTGGAAGGTCGCTGCTACAGTGAGGCCACTAATAGCAAATGTCTACTCAAGACGGGGGCCGTCCAAGACGGAACCTTCTCCGCGTCTCAGCGTTCTCGGCGTCTTCTTAGAAACAACCTTGAAAACTGTGTAGCTAACGTCAAAACACGAACATTCCAATCGAACAAGTCGGGAAGGGTGGCTTGCCCCCGCTGGCCTCACCCAACAAGATCCAGTGAGTTCCAGTG
>JBKPQV010000664.1:0-12312 GCA_046734235.1 Acidobacteriota bacterium | reverse complement strand
CTCAGATCAATTAGCGATTTTAGACTCGCCCAAATCTTCTGTTGGAATTCAGTATTATTCCGCCTTTCGGATTAGTTCTCCGTCAATACTGTCGTCCGCGATTTAGATGCAACACGCTCTCACCGATGACTTGCTTGCCCTCTTTAAGGAGAAGCTATGGATTCGAATACCCCTACGCCAGTTGACCAGACCCGTGTGTCCAGTCGAGGTTCCCGTCGTACCATCGTAAGACGTCTAACATTTTGGTTGGCATCAACGGCGATCGGAGCTTCGCTGCTCTGGTCATTAGCGTTGTCGGGTTCGCGACCGCAGGTCATACCACGTCGATTAGTAGCTTCCCAGTCGCAATTGGGGACAGTTAAGCCAATAAGAAGTTCCGCGTCGCCTGTGAAGCGATCGATGGCTCAGGGTAACAGGCAGCAGCACTCTGAAAACCAAGCTGTTCCGGTAAGTGAAATGCGTGACGGCCCCACAGCCGAAGCAACAGTTTCTCTTACACCGCCTACCGGATTAGTTCGCGCGCCGCTCGCACCAAGATCGTGGACGATGCTTGGGCAGAGGCCGAATGATAGCGATGAAGTCAAGCTGCCGCTGGGGAGTCTTCAACAAGATCTGCGCGCACAAGAAGACAAAGAGCGACGCAAACCGAAAGAAGAACGTCTCACCAAGGCACATTCGTTCGACGGCGATCTGCGCAATCTCCCGCGCCATAAACCTGTGCCGCGCGAGCGGCCTGAACTCGAGGGACCCGAGCCAAATCCGGTGTTTGCTCCGGGCACACCTCCGACGGCGCCGTCTGTTCCGGAGGTAGGGGGGCCGAGTGCACCCGCGCCTGCGCCGCTCAACGTCTTTGATGGCTTGGACCGCTTTAACTGGGGTGCAGGTAGTCCTCCAGATACGAATGGCGACGTAGGTCCCAACTACTTCATCCAGGCCGTCAATACTTCAATAGGTGTTTTCCGTAAGTCCGATGGATTTCAGGAGGCCGCGTTTACCTTCGACACCTTCATGAGTCAGGGTAACTTTGGCAATTTATGCGACACCAACAACTTCGGCGATCCCGTCGTCCTCTATGATACGTTCGAAGACCGGTGGATCATCAGCGACTTCGCGTTTGTGCTCGATGGCAGCGGCAATGTCATCGCGCCGGCTTTCCAGTGCATCGCCGCCTCAAAGAGCGGCGACCCGGTTACCGGCGGGTGGAACTTCTATTCGATTCAGGTCTCAGACAATCTCAACGATTACCCTAAGTTTGGCATCTGGCCCGACGGCTTGTACATGTCAGCGAACATGTTCGCGTTCGGGGCCGGCTCCACTTTCAAGACCGTGCGCGCCTGGGCCTTCAACAAAGCGCAGATGTACGCAGGAACGCCGACCGTGAAGGTGGTCACGTTTGACATAGGGGGCGGCGATTTCACGATCTTACCCAGCAATGCCCGCCTTCAGACGGGCACGCCGCCGACTGGGCGTCCCAATCTGTTCCTCTCTACCCAGCTTTTCCTCAACGCTGTTACCGTTTACAAGTTCCATGTCGATTGGAATAAGATTTCCCTGTCGACCTTGACCGGTCCAGACATACCGATTTCCGCGACGAGCTGGCCAAGTTTTGCCGCCAACGTGCCGCAGCCAGGCACGGCAACCCTGCTCGACTCACTCTCCAACCGAGCAATGGTGCAGAACCAGTACACGAACATAAGTGGCGCCGAGTCGCTCTGGGTCTCGCATACCGTGCGTCGCGCAGCAGGCGGGTTTGCAGCACCTCGTTGGTATCAGGTGAACGTCAATGGTGGAACCGTCGCCGGAGCTATCCCGCAGGCAGCGACGTGGGATCCAGATGGCGCGAATGTGGTCCACCGGTGGATGCCAAGCTTGGCCTTGGACCGTGCGGGCAACATGGCGTTAGGCTACAGCAACTCGAGCACGACCGTGTTTCCTTCTATCTCGTACGCTGGCAGGCTTGCCGGCGATCCCATCAACACTTTCAGCAAGACAGAGCAGACGTTCTTCACGGGAACTGCCTCGCAAACAGGCAGCAGCCGCTGGGGTGACTACAGCGCGATGACACTCGACCCGGACGGCTGTACATTCTGGTTCACCACTGAGTACGCCAATCCCGCTGACCAGACGTTCAACCATCGCTGGCTGACCAAGTTCGGCTCGTTCCGTTACTCCGAGTGCACGCTGCTGGGGGCTGGAGGCACGATCTCCGGCACGGTCACCACCAATCCGGGTGGCGCGCCGATCTCCGGCGCCACCGTGCAGTTGGGCGCACGAACGACTACCACTAACGGCTCGGGTAATTACTCGTTCACCAGCATCCCCGCCGGGACTTATCCGTCGATTGCAGCCAGCTTCCCGGGATTCGTCTCGGCTTCCGCTTCGTCGATCGTCGTGACCGATGGTGGCACGACGACGCAGGACTTCTCGCTGGCCTCGGCTGCTGCCAGCGCCTGTTTGACTGATACGACCCTGAGCGATTTCCTGACCGGAGTGTTCACTAACGTCGACCTCGACACCAGCCCAGGCGACGTGACGCTGCGGAATCTAGCCGTTGACCAGCAGAACACGGCTGGCACGACAACCGGGACGGGCTTTGGAACTCCAGCTTGGACCGGTCAGACCTTCATTCCAGCTGTGACTGGCCAGCTCGCGAAAGCAGATATCCAGCTCTTCTGCAATGGTTGCGGAGCCACTCCCCCGAATCTTACGCTTTCAGTTCGCAACACGAGCGGCGGTCTACCCACTGGCGCTGACCTCGATTCCGTGACGATTCCCGGCTCCGCCTTTTCAAGCGGCGCGAGCGTTACCTATACGGCGAGTTTTGGCGCGCCGGCAACTCTGACCAGCGGAACGCAATACGCTCTCATCTTGCGTCCTGTGTCGGTACCTGCGGGTAGCGGCTATTTCTGGATTCGTTCCTCTCCCAGTACTTATGCCAGCGGTTCGCGCGTTCTTTCGGCCGATAGTGGCGGGACGTGGTCGGCTGATACGACCCGAGACTACAACTTCAAAATCTACATGCGGGGTCCCTACGCGCCGACAAGCGGCAACCTCGTCTCTTCGCCAAAGGATGCCAACCCGGCCGGCGGTTTGACGCCGATCTGGTCGACATTCTCATGGAACGCCTCGGTACCGGCGAACACTTCGCTCAAGTTCCAGCTGGCAGGTTCGAATAGCGTAGATGGTCCGTTCAACTTTGTCGGACCCGACGGCACTGCAGCGACCTTCTTCACCACCTCGCCCGTCCAGCTCTCGCCGCAGTTTTACAACTTCCGGTTCCTCGAGTATAAAGCGCTACTCGCCACCACCGACTCGACAGTCAGCCCTGTCCTGAATGACGTCACCACCTGTTTCAACGACGTCGATTGCAGCACGAGCGTGGCCACGATCACGCCGTCACCAACGGCAGTCTGCGCAAGCTCGATCGGCAACACCGCATCTGGCCCAGCAGGCATGACCGCCTACGCGTGGGGCATTAGCAACGGAACCATTACTTCCGCTACGAACACACAGAGCATCACCTACACAGCCGGCGCGTCCGGCACCGTCACTCTTAGTCTGACCGTCACGGCGCCTAATGGCTGCATCGTGGCGAACTCCGTACCGGTCACGATCAATCCGCCGCCGTCGACGCCGACCATCAGCGGCACGCTCTCGTTCTGCACCGGCTTCAGCACAACGCTGAGTTCCAGCGCTGCAAGCGGCAATCAGTGGTATCTCAACGGCAATCCGATCGGCGGCGCCACCGGCCAGCAATACGTCGCTTCCGCCGCCGGTAGCTATACCGTGCAGGTGATCGATGGCAGTGGCTGTAGCAGCGCTATATCTGCGCCGGCCGTTGTCGTCGAGAACTCCCCGCCACCCATCCCGACTGTCAGCGGCACCACTAACGGCACCGGCACACAGGACCAGGCCTGCCCCGAGCAGCCACTTACGCTAACCGCGACATCGGCTGGCGCAACGTCGTATCAGTGGTATCAGAATGGCAGCCCGATCGCCGGGCAGACCAGCTCAACCACCATCGTCACCGGTGCCGGCACCTATAGCGTGACCGCCACCTCAGGTGCGTCGTGCACCTCGGCACAATCGGCCGGATATGTCGTTCAGAATCCGACGCCGACCAAGCCGGTCGTCACCCCTGGCGGCCCCACCACCTTCTGCGCGGGCGGCAGTGTTACGCTCCAGTCCAACAGCGCAACCGGTATTCAGTGGTACCTCAATGGGAATCCGATTGGTGGCGCCATCAGTCAGAACTATGTCGCTACTGCCTCCGGCAGTTACACGGCACAACTGAATGCTCTCGGCTGCCACAGCTCGGTTTCTGATCCGGTTGTAGTCACGGTAAATCCCACTCCATCGACCCCAACAGTAACTCCCGGCGGTCCAACGACATTCTGCGCGGGTGGCGCCGTTGCGCTAACTTCGAGCAGCGCGACCGGCAATCAATGGTATCTCAACGGTAATCCAATCGGTGGCGCTACGGGTCAGGTTTATAACGCCACTGCATCCGGCAACTACACTGACGTAGTCACGGAAAATGGCTGTGCCAGTGCTCCGTCAGCTACGACGACAGTAACAGTCAATCCAATTCCAGCAACTCCGACAATTACACCTGCCGGCTCGACAACTTTCTGTACCACCACACCGCTGACTTCGAGCAGTGCGAGTGGCAATCAATGGTATTTGAACGGTAATCCTATCGGCGGAGCCACGGCTCAAATCTACAACGCAACGGCCGCTGGCAGTTACACCGTTGTTGTAACCGCGAACGGTTGTGATAGCGCACCTTCGGCGGCGACCACGGTCACAGCGAACACCCCACCGGTGATGGCTTATCCAAATCAAACTCAAACTACAGCTTTCCACGGATCCATCACAGTCAATCCTTTGGCACTGCCATCAGATAACGTAAGTGTTTCGTCGATCGCGGTGCAGTCGCAAGGCACTTATACGGGCACAATCACCGTGAATAATTCAACTGGAGCCGTATCGATCAGTAATGCCGCTCCAGTCGGCACCCACACCATCACGATCCGCGCCACAGACAATTGCGGCGCAATTACGGACGCGAGTTTCACTCTGACAGTGAATAAAGCAGACCAGTCAATCACAGTTGCCACGCATGCGCCGGCGACTGCCACATATAATGCGACGTTCACGGTAGCAGCGACTTCCAATTCCAGCCTTCCTGTGGCGTACAGCAGTTCGGGAGTATGCACAAATGTTGGCCCAGTCTTCACCATGGCCAGCGGCACAGGGACTTGCACGGTGAAGTATGACCAGGCAGGTGACGGCAACTATAATCCGGCCACTCAGGTGACCGAGTCAGTTACATCGCAGAAAGCAAATCAATCGATTACCGTCAGCACACATGCGCCGGCAACTGCAACCTACAACACTAGCTTCTCAGTAGCGGGCACGGCGAGTTCCAGTCTGACTGTCACCTTTAGTAGTTCTGGGGTATGCACAAATGTCGGCCCTGTCTTTACGATGACAGGCGGGACCGGTACTTGCACGGTGATGTATGACCAGGCAGGTGATACCAACTTCAACGCGGCGACTCAGGTGACTGAGAACGTAACGGCACAGAACGCTGCTACAGCGACCGCACTCTCTTCATCACTCAATCCTTCAGCGCTCGGTCAGAACGTGACCTTCACAGCCACTGTAACTTCAACCGCAGGCACATTGACGGGCTCTGCACAGTTCAAGATCGATGGTACGAATTCGGGCACACCGGTGACGCTGAATGGCAGCGGTGTGGCTACGCTTTCGACTACAACGTTGACCGCGGGAACGCATACGATCACTGCCGACTACAGCGGCGATGGGAACTTCAATGCCAGCAGCGGTACTCTTTTAGGGGGTCAGGTGGTTACCAATCGGCCGCTGATCAGCTTTAGCCTGGGGAACTTTCCGGTAAACGAGAGCACTGGCTTTGTGACCATCACCGTTAATCGCATAGGCGACCTCTCAGTTCCAGTTACCGTCGATTATGCGACGGACGACACGGGCGCTCCGGCCACGTGCAACACCCTTAACAGCGGAATGGCTTCGGCCCGTTGTGATTTTAATTTGACGTTGGGAACCTTAACGTTCGCGGCAACGGAAACGCAGAAGACATTTATTATTCCGATTACCCAGGACTCCTTTACTGAAGGACCTGAAGTCTTCACCGTTAACTTGTCGAACCTGACAGGCACCGGCGCCGCATTCGCTATTCCCTCTAGCGCAACCGTAACGATTAGCGATTCCGCCGCTCCTGCGCCGAACGCTAACGATGACACGAGTGCGTTTGTGCGACAGCAATACCGAGACTTCCTGAATCGCGACGCCGACGCATCAGGTCTGGCGTTTTGGACCGCCGGCATCGATAACTGCACGCCTAAACCTCAATGTACAGAAGTCGCGCGCATTCATACTTCGGCGGCCTTTTTCCTCTCGATTGAATTCCAAACGACAGGCAACCTGGTTCGCAGTTTCTATGTCGCGACACTTGATCGGCCATTGACTAACAACATGCCGGGGTTTGTCGAGTTCGAACGGGACACTCAAGCAATGCAGCGCGGGTTAATCGTGGGTCAGGGTAATTGGCAGCAGGTCCTGAATGATAATCGCGACGCGTTCATGAGGGACTTTGTCACGCGCGCGGAGTTTGTCGGCCTTTATCCAACCACCGACACGCCCACGCAGTATGTGGATAAGCTCTTTCTACATGCTGCTATCACGCCAACACCATCCGAGCGTAGCGCAGCGATCGCAGAATTCGGCAGCGCGACAACCGCATCTGAGGCCGGCGCGCGTGGCAGAGCGTTGCTCGATGTTACTCAGAACGCAAGCTTCCAGTTGCGTGAGATAAATCGTAGCTTTGTCCAGATGGAGTATTTTGGCTACTTGAGGAGAAATCCAAACGACGCTCCTGACGGAAACTTTCTTGGTTATGATTTTTGGGTGGCCAAGCTTAATGCCGCAAACGGTGACTTTATTAGTTCCGAAATGGTGAAAGCATTCATTGTTTCAAGCGAATACCGTCAACGCTTTGGACCTTGAGCATAGCTTGCACACCAAAGCACACTGATTAAAGAAAGCCACCCAATCCCGCTCCCGCTGCTTCCAGTGTGCAGTTCATTAGTCGGCACCGGTGGCTCAGACTTCATGTTTTGCGGATTCCGGTTCTATAAGATCGTGAGGTACGACCGCATGTCCAACGTATTTCTACGTTAGAAGAATTAAATCTGATTCAACGCTTTGTGAAATCCTTGCGGTTACACATCTCTTTCAGATTGATCCGAAAGACAACCGGTTTGAGAGTCAAGTCAAGCCATTTCTCAGCCCGCCATCTTGTCCTAAGCGTATCGTCAAATTCACTCAGGTTACCGCCTCAGGACTGCGGCAACGTGCCGCCTCTCTAACCAGGAAACTTAGGATTCTACTAGGGATAGATTTGTGTCACAGACGTTTACAGAAAGGTCCATCAAGAAACGTTTCATTGGCTTGATGTTATTCGAGATGGCGAAAATGCTGAGGTTTTGGCGTCCCGTACGGGAGTCGAACCCGTGTCGCCGCCGTGAAAGGGCGGTGTCCTAGGCCACTAGACGAACGGGACGCATAAGGTGAGCGTGTCCGGCCTCACGGCAAGCGGATAACTTAGCGTAACGATTCCGTACTGTCAAACGCGAACGCCTTCTTCTCTGTGTCTCTGTGTTCTCTGCGTCTTGTGTCCAAATCAGGCATCCAGATCTGGGAACTTTGTTTTAACACAGAGACTCAGAGGAACAGAGACACAGAGAAAACTTCGTCGGTAACCACGGTGTAGCCGTCGGGTACGACGACAGATTTATCTTTGTAGTACTTCTTGTATTGCCCATCGTAAGAGTTGCGAAACTTACCTCAAGCTCTGATGCTCGTCAATGCAGCTAATAAAGTTTCCACTCAGACAATTACCAACTATAATGCGAAGGTCGACATCTTACCGGCTCAGCCAGCGCAAACCCTTTCAGCAGGAGATTTTTCAATGTTCACTGGACTAAGCTTCCGAATTGTTTCTCTGTCCGCACTTGTCCTGATTTTTACCCCTTCAATCATTAATGCCCAACACGAGGCGAGCGGCTCTAAAGAGATGATGGGAGGCGGCACTGTCGGCGGTAGCACTGGCCGTACTACCACCAAGAGCACAACCAAGCCACCTAGCCGTACTACGACCAGTTCAGGCGCTGTGCGCAAACCTCCGGTGACGAGCGGAAATAGCGGAACGGTACGAAAGCCACCGGTCACATCTACTAAAGGACCGGACGCCAGCTACTATGTAACGCAAGGTGATCAGTTCTATAGCGCTAAGAGCTACGCTGAGGCTCTAACTGCCTATCAAAAAGCCGTATCTATTAATCCTTCGCTGGCGAATGCTCAATACCGTATCGGTTGGATCAAGAACGATCGGGAAGAGTTTGAAGACGCGATAGCCCCTCTCATGGCTGCGAATCGACTGCAACCAAGTCATACCACCTACTTCGAATTGGGTTACGCCTATCGCAAACTCGAACGCTACGATGAAGCATTAGGAGCTTACAAAGAAGCGCTGCGAATCAAACCCGACTATGCGTCTGCTTACCATGACATTGGTTGGATATTGAACGAACAAAAGAATTATGACGACGCGGTGTCGAACCTTAAGCTGGCCGCTAAGTACGATCCCAAGTACGCAGATGCGCAGAATGAATTGGGCTATGCACTGCGAAATCTTGGGCGTTACTCAGAGGCGATCGAAGCGTACGAGGAAGCCGTTCGCCTGGATCCACAACTTGGTTTAGCGTACCTCGGCCTCGGTGATGTCTATTACTACAACACCAAACAATATGATGACGCGATAAAGGCTTATTCGACGGGAGTCAGATTGCGGCCGAATAGTCCGGGAGCGTTGTTTAATCTTGGCTGGTGTTACAACGACAAGGAGCGTTACAACGACGCCGTCACAGTTCTTCGTGAAGCCGTCAGACTGAATGCCACTAACGCTGAAGCTCACAATGAATTGGGATACGCGTACCATCAGATGCGCAGATACTCCGAAGCTGTGCAGGAGTATCAAACTGCAATCCAGCAGAAACCGAGCTATGGCCTCGCTTACTACAATCTTGGCCTCACCTACAAAGCGTTAGGCAACAGGAATGGAGCCATGGACCAGTATCGAGCGTTACAACGAATCGATGCTCCGCGGGCCCAGAAACTGTTGAATCAGATCAATAATTGATTTTTCTCTGTGCCTCAGTGTTCTCTGTGTCTCTGTGTTAAAAATAGGCTTCCGGTTTCTGGCTCTCATATTCAACACAGAGGACACAGAGGACACAGAGACACAGAGAAAAAATCCTAGCCGGATCCGTAACCTTTCTCTAACTCACGGTAATAACTTGTGCGGGCCCTCTGTCTTCAAGTAGCGGTCCTCAGCTCGTCTCCCCGTCTTCAATAGCATTCCGTTGAACTTTGTCGCTGTTCGTGTCTGCGAACGGACTGGCATTGATCCGCTTCGAGGTGAAAAAATGAGCCAACCTGTCGCTGGTGAATATGTCCCCACAATAATCAACGAGCGTTCACTCCTCCCCAGACTTGCTTCGGAAATCTATGCACTCCAACGAGAGTGCCGTTTAGCTTGGCCCTCCTTCAAGCAACATCCGCTACAGTTCACAGCAGCGCTTGCCGTGGCGTCTATTAAATACGGTCGCCGAAAATTGCTAACTGGCCATGTTCTGGCCGCAGTGCTTACTGTGATGTGCGTCGTCGCTGCGGTCGTCGTATTTGAGCGCCACATTCCCCCATCAGTTCAAGCGGCTGATTCAGATGAGACTCAACTTGCCGAAAAAGCGACCTTCATAAACCTGGATAAGAAAGCTGAAGACAAAAGCATTGGCCGAGGAGGAAAGGCGCGGCTTGGATTTCAAAACAGCACAGGCGAAGGATCAGGAGAAGTGCGTCGACGCTCAAGTGGTGGTGGAGGCGGCGGCAACAATGATCCACTTCCGCAGCAAGTCGGAAAACTTCCTCCGCCCTCCGACATTGTGGCGGCGATACCAAAAGTGCCGCCCACGCATCCTCCCACACTTCCGGCCGCAGGCATCGTTATCGATCCAGCCCTTTGGAAGGATCTCAAAGCGCCGGTTTATGGAGATCCGAGATCTAATTCCACCGCCAGTTCGAATGGTCCAGGAACTGGTGGCGGTTTTGGCACAAATGTCGGAACCGGTATTGGCGAAGGCAAAGGTCCCGGTGTTGGGCCAGGCAACAACGGCAACATGGGTGGTGGTGAAAATCAGCGAGGGTGCTGCGGAACTTCAGGTGGTAATGGTGACAACGCCTCTATTGATCAGCGCATCTTTCGTGGTCCTGAAGTCGAACAGAGGGCGCGACTGTTATTCAAACCAGAACCTCAATACACGGAGGAAGCTCGTCGCAATCAGATTACTGGAACCGTAACATTGCGTGTGGTTTTTTCGAGCTCTGGACAGGTTGAACAGATTCGTGCAATGCACACGCTGCCGTTTGGCTTAACTGAAAAGGCGATTGCAGCGGCGCGGCAAATAAAGTTTGTCCCAGCAACCAAGGGCGGACGCCCGGTGTCTGTGTGGATGCAGCTGGAATACAACTTCAATTTGTATTGAGCTTGATCTCTGTGCCTCTGTGCCCTCGGGGCTGTAGCCCGACTGTCAAGGAGGGCTCAGTAAGCGCGAGGTCAGCCCTCCCTTGACAGTCGTGCTACCGCCCCGAGGCACAGAGACACATAGGTTGCGCAAGAGTTTCCGATTATCTCGTTCTATCCGTGAACTAATTGGAACCGAAGCCAAATGTCGACGTCTAACATTCACATCTGAGCAGCGCCTTTCCGGAGGAATTTATGCTGAAAGACTTCTTACCGAAGACCTACCTTGTACTCCTCTTCGTCATTTTCATTCCGGTTTTTGTTGCGTTTCAGTCTGAAGACACTGTGTCTGCCCAAACCGGTCCGACAGCCGGTGCGCTGACTGTTGTTGATTCTTCAGGGAAGCCGAAATTGTCATGTCCGCTCAAACACACAGATGTCAAAGCCGAGATCACGGGTTTCCTTTCTCGTGTAAACGTCACGCAGGAGTTTGAAAATCCGTTTAAGGAAAAGATTGAAGCGGTCTACACCTTTCCTTTACCGCAAAATGCGGCCGTCGATGATATGACGATGACCATCGGCAATCGAACGGTGAAAGGTAAGATCCTGCCACGCGAAGAAGCGCAAGCCGTATATGACTCAGCCAAAGAAAAGGGACAAGTGGCGAGTTTACTGGACCAGGAACGCCCAAATATCTTCACGCAGTCGGTTGCCAACATACTTCCAGGAGAACAGATCAAAATTACGATCAGTTACGTTGAGACTCTGAAGTATGAAGCTGGCTCCTACGAATTTGTTTTTCCAATGGTTGTTGGCCCGCGTTACATGCCCGGAGCGCCAAAGGTACGCAACAAGGGAAATGGATTCGCTCCAGACACAGATCAAGTGCCTGATGCTTCACGCATTAGTCCGAAAATGATACCCGCCGGTTTCCGTAGCGGACATGACATTTCACTCGACATTCAGATCGATGCTGGCGTGCTGTTTGATCAACCAAGCAGCAAATCACACCAGGTCTCAATTGAACGAGCTGACGGTCACACAGCGCACATCCGGCTAGCCGACAATGCAACCATTCCGAACAAAGATTTTGTGCTGCGCTACGACGTTGCCGGCTCATCAATTCAAGATGCCCTGCTGACTCATCGTTCAGACAAGGGCGGATTCTTCACCATGATTCTTCAGCCTCCTGACAAAGTTGCTGTGGAAGACGTGACGCCGAAGGAATTGGTCTTTGTTCTTGATACTTCTGGTTCCATGCAGGGCTTTCCAATCGAGAAAGCCAAAGAAACGATGAAGTTGGCTTTAGCTAATTTGTACCCATCGGACACGTTCAACTTGATCACCTTTGCTGGTGAAACCGAGATTCTGTTTGAAAGGCCGGTGCCGGCGACGAAAGATAACGTGTTGAAAGCTCAGGCTCTTCTGGACGGTCGCGGGGGAAGCGGCGGCACCGAAATGATGACTGCAATCAAGGCCGCGTTGGAACCTTCCGACAAGCAGGATCACATCCGGATAGTTTGCTTTATGACCGACGGATATGTCGGCAACGATATGGAAATAATAGGCGAGGTTCAGAAACATCAGAACGCACGTGTTTTTGCATTTGGTATTGGCGGTTCTGTGAACAGGTTTCTCCTGGACAAGATGGCTGAGGCTGGTCGAGGTGAAGTTGAGTACGTCTCGCT
>JBKPQV010000663.1:0-3462 GCA_046734235.1 Acidobacteriota bacterium | reverse complement strand
TGTGTGATCAGCAGAGTTCACAGCATTGTCGACGATGTCTTTCGACTTGAACATTGCTGCACCGCCAACCATTGGGTTTGAGTTGTCCATCATTTGTGCAGATGCACTTTTGTTTGCGACAGAGATCGATGCCACGGCAAGTAGCACCATGACCAAAAACTTCTTCACGGTTGTTACCTTCCTTGTTGGAACTGAATTTTAGAACTCGGAGAAGATACGCAAGGAAGGGGATGGTTGGATTGAGTCAATTTCAGATTTCAGATTTCAGATGGCAGATTGAGGAAATCAGAGAAGCTAATGGACAACAATTTTGAAATCTGAAATCTGAAATCGCGTAACAAACTCAAGGCGTCACAATGTTGTTCATCTTCACGACTTCGAAGTTAGATCCCTTCAATGTCTTCAATTGATTCAATTCATTGTCGCTCCAACGCATGTCTGGGGCGCCACTGAAGTACCAGTTTGAACCATTGTCAGCCAGGATCATTCCGTACTTTTTCATCGCTCGGAGTATTACCTGCATCGCCGGAGTGAAGGTTGAAATGTCAAAGGACGCTTTCAGACGAACCTTCATCCCCATTGGTGGACGATTTACGCTGGTGTTGGAACTGGCCCAGTGGCGTGCCGGTGCGACGTAAGCGCGTCGAGTAATGTCAGCAGTAAAGCGGATCGCGTGTTTGATTTCCTGCTGCTCAAACACTTCATCGTATCGCACGAGGCCAGGAAAGATCGGTAGGCCGGCAGCGTCGGCTGAGGTCCAACCAGCTGGACGCAAGGCATTGGAATTCAGATCGAAGATAGCGCCGCAGTTTGCATTCCAACTGGCACCATTATTGAGCGGAAACGCATAGCCAAGTTCATATAGCTTCCAGTTGTCACGATCGATCACAAGTACGTGACGATCACCGTTTGAATTCGGACCTCCTTCGATCGGAGCATCCACGGGAATTGGATAAGGACCCGGGTCACTTTCATCGCCGTAAGCGGTCCAATTCAATGGCACTTTCGGTTGGCTACCTGAAACAACGATGTAGGGAATTCCGTTCGGTGCTCCATTCCACACAGTTCCGAAATCTGGATGCAAGTTTGTGTTGGCACCGATTCCGGCAATGATGTTGTCGGAGTTCGGATCTACGGGACTAATTGAAACGTCTTCGTTCCAAGCGTTGTCTGGTGGAAAGAGTTGTTTCCCATGGAAACTCGCACCTGGGCCGAGATCGGGGGTCGGTTGCGGAGGTGGAACGTCATCAGGTGGACCACCACCGACATGTCCAATGCCAATGCGAACACGATTGCTGGTATCACCGTGCAAGGTGATCCCAACCAGCACGTCGCCGACATCTCCGAGGTTGTCGTTCAAGCGTAGAATGACTGCAGTCATCCAACCAAAAGATGAAACAGTTCCTACGTATTCAACTGTTAAAGGATAGTGAATGTGGTTTACATCCTCGGCATCAGCTGTAATTGCCGAAGCCCCCTCGCCTTGAAGCAGATTCAAATTGCTGGCAAAGATCATTACGCGAGTGCGATTGTCCTGAGCAAAACGGACTGGCGCAGTTGGGGCAAATGGTTCCGCGACTAAGGTGATCGATTCGACGGCAATTGCTCGCGTAGAGTTAGTTTTCGTGATTAGCGTTGGAGGACCGGCGAGACGTGCTTTTTGCGGAGCCCACAGAAGGAGGAGTGGAACTAACGAGAACAGCAAGAGGGAAAGGCGACGAATCCTCGTCCGACGGACTCGCTGAGGGTAAAAGAAACGGGGGTAGCCCATGAAAACCGACTCCGAGAATGAACTTTTTCACAACTTTTCTGAGGAGTCGGGGCAGTTGAGGGACGGGCAGTCTCCACCCTAATTCTGTGAAGACTGCCAAGTCAAGATCTTTATTGGTGCAGGGTCAAACTGACGCAGAAGGAGCTTCGGCTGGTTGTGGTGGCGGCGGAGGCTGCATCTTATCCAGTTGCTCGCGCAGAACCAGATCTCGAGCCGCCTGATAACCGCGGAAGATATAGAAAAGTGCCAGGCCGTGAAACAAAATGGCAAATATGTCCATGCCGATTAACAACAGCAAAGCGTCGATGAAAAAGAGCACCATACCGACGATAAAGGCCCAGGTTTGTTTGCGCCCGGCGAGATACCCAAGGACCGCGAAGACCGCGATAATGAATATGTCAAGCACCAGGCCGATTATTAGGCCGGCACTTCCTAGTTGATCACGAAGCGCCAGGGAAATTCCGTCGACTACCTGGGTGATCCCAAGGCTTAGAAAAAATCGCCAACCAGCACCCGACAAAGACAGGATCGAGGTAATTAATGAAAGACCGGCGATCCAGTAAAACCAATTCGCTCCAGACTTCATGCTTTGCTCTAACTGAGCACGTTCACCGTTATCATCTTTTATCATCTGAGACTTCCTCCAATATGACAGGGCTTAGCTGGGCGTTAGCTTGAAAGTTTTCGGGACAAACTCGATCGACTTGATTTCGCCATCAGTCTTTTGTCGAGCATCAGTTTTAGCTACGAAGCAGACAATTACTGATTCAGCTCCGGCGGGCACGCCGCAGGTAATCTCTCCAGTAACCTTCGGGTCATATGTCGTGATCTCCATGCCTTCAAAGCCGGCGGCTCGCAGCCGCAGTGTTTTTTCTCCAGACTTGACGATGAAAAAGATCGACTTGCCCACACACTCGACACGGAGCAGCGTTCCTTGTAGTTGAGTTTCGCCTTCGCGAGGCTTACGCAAAACATCCACCAAATACGATGACGGATCTGTAGTCGCTACAGTTGGCCTGGTCTCGGATGGCGTTTCCTCTGTTCGGGTGACAACGGTTTCATTTCGTGGAGCATTACGTGCTGCGGTTTGTTGTTTCAAATGCTCTTCGACCGAGGTGAGTTCAGCCAAAAACTGTTGAGCGTGTTGACGCGTTTCATCGTCGGCATTGGATTTAACTACCTGTTCCAGGTGTTGTCGTGCTTGTTTGTAATCACCTGTTCTTAAATACAGTTGACCGAGCATAAAAGCGAGATCGCTTCGGCCTGGAAAGTTCTTAAATGCTTTTGTCAGTAGTGTTCTGGCTTCGTCCAGATGCTCTCCTGAAACGAGACTGATGAAACAAAGCAAACTATAGGAAGCCGGAAAATCTGGTCTTAACTCGATCGCTTTGAGTAACTCTTTACGAATTTTTGCCGACGTTTCAGGAGCAAAGCCGGCAACGGGCCGCGGACCGTTGGTATTTCCCCGGCTCATCGCCATAGCGTAATAGTAATGGGCGAGGTAATTTTGGCTGTTTGCTTCAACTGCTTTTTGGAGGTGCTTGAGCGCTTCGTCCGGTTTCCCGTCCCGAAGCTTGGCCATGCCCATTGAGGCATTCGCCATAGCTAAGTTAGGGTCGATCGACAAGGCCTTCTCTAAATAGACTTCACTGTCTTTCCGATTGCTGTGTAATAACAGATCACCTAGATAG
>JBKPQV010000662.1:0-6382 GCA_046734235.1 Acidobacteriota bacterium | reverse complement strand
GGTAGAACAGAGCGATCATTACCATTACGGCACCAACGATCTCACAGGTCCAAATTAGTTGCTGACTCCTGAAGACTATGCCGCCAATCATTAGGAAGGGACCAATCAGCATGCACATGGAAAGCCAGATTGGATAATTCGTGATCGGTTTCATTTTAGAAGTGTCCTCCGCAAAGGATGTTAATCGTGATGTGGGGGTATCTGAAAGTTTTTTCTTAGCCGCGGAGCGGCCCAAGCATACAGCCCAGGGTGGAGCGAAGCGAAACCCTGGGTAGCGGTACGAGTTTCCGAGTGCGTCCAGAAGGGACGCGAGCGATCATCGATACACATTCTTCGCTCAATATCTTCACGACTGTTCTTAAAATATTCACCCTCTATCTCGCGTCCTCTTCAGGACGCAGGAAACCAGCCCTGTTACCCAGGGTTTCGCTTCGCTCCACCCTGGGCTTTATGCTTTGGCCGCTCCGCGGCACCTTTCATTGATACCCTTACCTTCTAAAGTTTGAGTATATTGAGTTAATGCAAATGGATCCGCGCGCGGAATACACTCGACGAGTTCAAACTCGAATGGCCGAGGCTGCTAACCACTTCCAGAGATTTCGAAAGGTTGGATTGGTCCGTCTTGGCTTTTTGGCAATCGCGGCGGCGGTTCTCGTGACCTATGCTCTAGGTTTTCTTTCTCTCTGGTGGACCGCGCTTCCGGTATTGGGTTTCTTTTTACTTGCCCCGCAACAACAGAATATTAGTGAAGCGCGTCGACGGTGCGAACGGGCCGCAGATCTTTATCGCAACGGAATCGACCGGCTCGATGATCGCTGGATGGGAAAGGGACCCACTGGCGAACGCTTCATCACTCCCACCCATCCTTATGCGGAAGACCTCGATCTCTTTGGATCTGGTTCCCTGTTCGACCTCTTGTCGCGCGCGAGAACGAACGTCGGAGAATCCACGCTCGCTCATTGGCTTTTGGTTCCGACGACTAAACAGACCGTTCAGTCACGTCAGCAGGCAGTTGATGAACTGCGTTCGAATGTCGATTTGCGCGAAGACCTGGCCCTGCTCGCTGAAGGAATACATACCGGAGCGGATGCACGCTTGCTTAGCGAATGGGCATCGGCACCTGCATGGATCATCTCTTCAAAACTACGCGCGGTAGCAGTAATACTTTCCGCCCTGGCCTTGATTGCGTTGGTTTCCTGGATGGCCGGTGTTGACGGCAGGATTTTTCTATTGATTGTCATCATCGGACAGCTCTTCGCGTTTCGACTGCGTGGTCCAATACAACACGTAATCAGTTCAGTTGACGTACCGTCAAAAGATTTGCAGCTGCTTGTTGAAGTCTTACGACGTATCGAGCGTGAGCAATTCACAAGCCCACGCCTGGTCGAATTGCGATCAGAGTTGGACGTCGAAGGTCTCCCGCCCTCACGACAGATTGCCAAATTGAAACGGCTAATAGAGTTGCTCGACTCACGGCGCAACCTCTTTTTTGCGCCATTCGCATTCATCATACTTTGGCCACTCCATTGTGCGATTGCTATCGAACTATGGCGTCAGAAATCCGGTCCTGCGGTTGATCGTTGGTTGGCCGCCGTCGGTGAGATTGAGGCTCTTAGCTCGATCGCCGGTTATGCTTTCGAACATCCAAATGATCCATTTCCAGAGTTAATAGAAGATAGAATCTGTTTTGAAGCCAACGATCTGGGTCACCCGTTAATTCCCAAAGCGCAGAATGTCCGAACAGATCTACAGCTAACAGATCAACCTTCAGTACTCATTGTAAGCGGCTCAAACATGTCGGGTAAGAGCACGCTACTTCGGTCTGTTGGAATCAATACTGTATTAGCGCTGGCTGGTGCTCCGGTAAGAGCAAAGAAGTTACTGTTGTCACCACTCCAGGTCGGCGCGTCTATTCGTGTCCAAGATTCTTTACAAGCCGGGGCTTCCAGATTCTATGCGGAAATCACTCGGCTTCGGCAGATCGTGGAGCTGGCAAGCGGTTCATTACCAGTGCTGTTTCTCCTTGATGAAATTCTTCATGGTACGAATTCTCATGATCGACGGATTGGAGCAGAAGGAGTGGTGCGCGGCTTGGTGAACCGCGGAGCGATTGGTTTGGTGACTACACACGACCTTGCGCTGACAGAGATCGAAGCTCATTTGAACTCTCGCAGCGCTAACGTGCACTTTGAAGATCATCTGGAAGGTGGAAAAATGACTTTCGATTATATGCTCCGGCCAGGCGTGCTGAAGAAGAGTAATGCCTTGGAGTTGATGCGTTCAGTGGGTTTGGATATCTGAACTTCTCGTTGACTTTGGCTTAGACCTCATCTTAGGATTCGTTGCGTCCAAAGGTTGGGAGACTCCTTTCACTCCCCAATTTTACCTGTATCACTAAAGTCACTCTCGAAGGCTCTCACTTGCGCACCTCTATGATTCGTCTAATAACGACTATTCTCCTTAGCTGCGTCATTATTACAGCGTTCGCTTTAACGCGCACTCACTCCGCACATCCCGAAACTACAGCAAAGCCGTTGGTGGTTCCGGCTCAAGCTGATACTCATAGTATTCGGATGTTCTCAATCGTTATGAAGGATCTGGTTTTTGATCGAACCACGGGAAAGTTTTATGCGAGCATTCCCAGCCGCGCCGGATCCACCGGTAACAGCATTGCGAAAATTGATCCCGCAACCGGACAGATTGAGAGTACTGTTTTTGTGGGAAGCGAACCGGGAAAACTGGCTCTATCAGACGATGGTCATACTCTTTATGTGAGTCTTGACGGCGCCGGCGCAGTGAGGCGCTATGACATATCGACTCAGACACCTCTCCAGCATTTTACAGTGAACGAGAATTCCAGCGAGCCCTTATTTGTAAAGGATCTTGCTGTCGCGCCTGGCAACCCTAACCTCGTGGCTGTGGCGCGAAAAAATGATAATGGTATATCCGATTTCGAAGGTGTAGCTGTTTATGACCAGGGGGTGCGCCGGCCCTTAACAACACCCAGATTCACAGGGAGTGAATTCATCGCATTCTCCTCTTCGGCATCAACTCTATACGGTTCAGGCTCTGGTGGTGCAGGCGTCCAGACGATGACTGTTACAGCCGCCGGTGTCTCCGTTGTTAGTTCAACATCTCCAAGCACGTTTGGCGGAGACTTAAAATTTGATAACGGTTTCCTCTACTTGCCTTCTGGCCAGGTGTTCAACGCCAGCACAATGGCACTCGCGGGCACATTCACGTTATCCAACAGCCTCGGCACTTCACAACTAGAACCGGATTCGTCGGTTGGTAGAACCTTTTTTGTCACAGGACAGAGCGCGTTTAGTGATACCGACTCGCGGACTCTAACTCTACAGGCGTTTAGTCAGAGCACCTTTGTCCCGCTTGGCTCAGTAGACATTCCAAATGTCAGAGGTCAAATCACCAGCCTGGTTCGATGGGGTGCAAACGGTCTTGCATTTGGTAGCACCGGTGGCCAGTTCTTTATCATTCAAACCACCCTGATTCCATCGAGTGAACCAGTTCCCTCTCCAACCCCTACACCTTTTCCATCGCCGACGCCCACTCCAACTCCGACACCGACGCCTGGTCCAGGCCAGTTGCGTGAGGTCCAGATCGTCGCTAAGGATCTTGTTATCGATCCGTCAGGTACGCTCCTCGCCAGCGTTCCTTCAAGTGCCGGCGTAGGAGGTAATAGCATTACGCCAATAGATCCTGTTTCTAATGTTGTGGGACAACCCGTCTTCGTGGGCAGTGAGCCTAATAAGTTAGCTATTTCAGACAACGGACAGACAATGTATATCGGTCTTGATGGAGCTAAGGCGGTCAGACGCTTCGACGTTGCTACTCGCACACCTGGTTTGCAGTTTCCAGTTGATTCTCAAGGTCAACTAGTACCTGTGGACCTCGCAATAGCTCCTGGACAACCGCAAACGGTCGCCGTGGCAAGAGGTAGCAATCCAAATGATTCAAGCGGTGGTGTTGCTCTTTTCGACGATGGCGTTCAGAGAGCCAACACTACCGGATTTGCCCACACGATTAATGTCCTTGAGTACTCAGCATCGCCGCTAATTCTTTACGGACACAACAATTCCAACAGCGAATTCGGTTTTCGAAAAATGGCGACTACACCCTGCGGAATATCCATCTTGAGCGTTAAGAACGAACTGATCTCGGGTGCAAACGAATTCAAGATATCAGGTGGTCGCGCCTTCGCGACGGGTGGGCGTCTCGCAGATCCTGAGGCAGGTATTCTTCTCGGCACGTACGATATCACCAATAATGTTCAACTTGGCATTTTTGGGCGGGCTGTATTACCCGAACCTGCAACAAATCGAATTTACTTCTTTATGGCTGACTTTGCAGCCGACTTTAGCCCGCGCACAATGCTGATTCGCGCATACGACATGCAGACTTTTCTTCATGTTGACACGCTCGCACTACCCAATATTTCCGGACGACCAACAGCCGTAGTGCGTTGGGGGACCGACGGTTTTGCGTTTCGTACAACGACGAACAAAGTGTACCTGGTCCAAACTTCCTTGATTCCTTCTCAATCACAGCCGCCGGCACCCGTGCCGACTCCAACACCGCCAACCTACACTTTGCCTGGTTCGGTATTTAACAACTTCACTCTACTACCTTTACCGACAATTACCCTACAACTTAGCGGCGGAGCTACTGGCACAACCACAACTAATGCAGATGGTAGCTTCGCTTTTACAAATCTATCTTTCTGTACTGACTTTACGGTTACTCCCCAGCAAATTGAAAACTACACAATCACTCCGGCAAGTCTAACAATTACGGGAGCCAACCAAAACAATCCGAATCTGTCCACGGCAGTTTTTCAAGCGTCTCCGAAGTTGGTCCTGTTTCCCTTTATTAGTGCGAGCGCTGCAGAAGGAAATACGCTGGTACTGAATGTTACCCGGCAAGGTAATATTTCAGCCGCAGCAACTGTCAATTTTCAAACTAGTGACGGTACTGCCTCCGATAAGTCTGATTACCTGGCAGCAGTTGGTACGCTGCGCTTCGACCCAAACCAGGCTACAAAGCAGATAACTATCTTCCTGACCGATGATGTGCGAGACGAACCAGACGAAACTTTCAATGTAACCCTGAGCGATCCAACAGGCGCATTTCTCGGCGCTCCTTCAATCGTGCCGATCACAATCATCGACAACGATGCGACCAACGGCACGGTGAACCCAGTCGATGACGCAACGTTCTTTGTCCGCCAACACTATCGCGATTTTCTCAATCGTGATCCAGATGCGCCGGGTCTAGCCTTCTGGGTAAATGAGATCACTTCGTGCGGCAGCAACACGCAATGTGTGGAAATCAAGAGAATTAATGTGTCAGCTGCGTTCTTTGTTTCCATCGAGTTTCAAGAGACAGGCTACCTGGCATATCGCATATTCAAAGTAGCTCATGGAGATGCTACTTCACCCAATGTTAGTGGGACTGTCCCTGTAATACGTTTCAGAGAGTTTCTCGCCGATGCACGGCGAATTGGCGAAGGAGTGCAAGTGGGCGTAGGCAATTGGGAGCAACAACTGGAAAATAATAAGAGTGCTTACGCGCTTGAATTCGTGTCGCGCCAGCGGTTTCTAAATGCCTTCCCACCATCGATGACAGCAGATCAGTTTGTTTCAAAATTGGATCTGAATGCAGGCGGTGTGTTGTCAGCCTCTGAGAAGCTACAGCTTGTTAATTTGCTTTTTGCAGCTCCCGCAGACAATACCAAACGCGCGGTAGTGCTGCAGGCCATAGCAGAAGATGTCGATCTCCGAAACGCGGAGTTAAATCGCGCGTTTGTGCTGATGCAATATTACGGCTACTTACGACGCAACCCAGACGATCCGCAGGATGTCGACTTTACCGGATGGAGGTTTTGGCTCGACAAACTCAACCAATTCAATGGGAACTATATTCAGGCTGAGATGGTCAAAGCATTTCTCTCTTCGGTTGAGTACCGCCAGCGATTTGGACCGTAGGTACAAGATGCGACCGGAATTCTCTCCCTCCGAGAATTATCGGCAAAAGTATGATCTCGATCCGTCCAGCAGTTGATACTGACCTCGAAGTGCTCTACTCCTTCGATCTCATTGCTCACCGGGAAACCAAGCGGCGAGAGTTCATTGAAAACTCAATCAACAGCAGTTCCTGCTACGTTGCCGTCTTTGGCGACAAAGTGATCGGTTACGCCGTGCTGAATTATTCTTTCTTTGGCCATGGCTCGATCGACATGCTTTACGTGGATTCCAACGAGCGCAGACGTGGAGCAGGTATCGCTTTGTTACAGCATCTTGAGCAAATCTGCCAGACACCAAAATTGTTTACCTCGACAAACCTCTCGAATCTGCCAATGCAGACG
>JBKPQV010000661.1:0-5047 GCA_046734235.1 Acidobacteriota bacterium | reverse complement strand
GGATTCATTCCAAACCAACCGGCTGGTCGCTTCGACATGAGTTTCGGCACATTAATGATTAATAGCGACAATAATTGGTTTGAGGTGAGAGATTCTCGTTCAAGGATCGCAGACCTGGGGAAAAAGCAGTGGACCGACTTCCGGGAAACCCCATCCTTCCCCAAAGCCAAAGACACACGACAACCATCCCTTAACCCTCCAAAAGTGGTTGATGCGTCTGCTGGTTCTACAAACTACTCGCCGTACAATCAATTTGTGCAGGCACGTTTGGACCACATGTACTTGCTGAGAATTTTGAAAGCCGGAAAAGTAGTTTACGTGATGTTTCGCGTAGAGCAGCTCGAGTCAAATTTGACTTGCTTGATCTCCTTTAAGGCTGTGCCACCACCAAAAGTTGATAATGAGAATTAACTCCTTGGAGTGCGGTGACCTGGTACCGCTTTGTTACAGTGAACAATTGTTGAATGATCCCAAGTTTCCAACCGGCGAGTAACGCCGTGACAAAGCGGTGCCAGGTCACAGCACTCCAAGGAGAGCTGACGAGATCTAGTTCACGTCGCCAATGAAGCTTCTTTTCTTTCTGATGCTTACTGTTGTGTTAGTTGGATGCACCCGCCCAGGGGATCATCCGATTAGCGATAATTGTCAGTGGCTTGAAGATGACCATCGCACTTTGAATCTTCAATTACCCGCAGACCGAAGTCATCTCCGAAAAGACGTCGAAACCGCGGAGGATGTCGCAATCCGTTGGGCCGACAAGAATTTCGGTCTCCGTCGCGAGTACCAACCCAAACGCGATCAATGCATGTCGCAGCTTTTCGGCGGGCTGGCAAGCCAACATGATGTGGGGATAGGTACAATCGATGAGTACCTTGGCCGGCGAGATATTTTCGTGGATGTCGCTGTAATCCTTAGCTTCGCGACTTTCTATGCCGTAGCTGCTTACTTACTAGTTGGCAAAATCAGAAAACGCTTTGCTCCCGCGGCGCCAGGCTTCTGGGTAATGTCTGTGACCATGGCCCTTGGGGTAGGTCTCGTCAGCGTTATGCTTGGTGGACTTTGGTCTATTGTCGTAGAAGGCATCAGATTGAATAGCGGACACCTGAGCTACAGAATGAATCGTATACCGGCACGGCAATACTGGTCTCAGTTCTATCTCTGTAGCATTGCAATCTTTGGAGTCGCCGTTCTAATCCGTTCTCGTATGAGATTCGTGCCTGGCCGGATTAAGACGCCCGTTTCCTTATTTCCCTTAATTTTCGTGATTTGTACTACTTACTCACTGGCTGACGGACAAAACGGTAGCCTCAAGAATCTGACCCGGAAGCAAACTCTTGAAGCAGAGGCACGCCTAACCGAACTAGGTTATTGGCCAGGAAAAGTGGACGGAGTCATCGACGAGTCTACAAAGTCTGCCGTTATCACATTCCAGAAATGGACTGGAAGAAGTGTGAACGGGCAACTCACGCTTGACGAATTGGAAGCGATTCGTGGAGGGGTGCTCGCAAAGCCACGAGACGAAGGCTACTCGCATGTAGAAGTTGATCTCGATCGGCAGGTGCTATTGCTGATTGACGTCAAACAGGGAGTAAGGCTCTTACCCGTTTCAACCGGAAGCGGTAAGTCGTTCGCTGACGAAAATCAAACGAGCGTCGCTTACACACCTCGCGGCAGATTTATCGTCTATAACAAGGTGTCAGGATGGGAACGTGGCCCATTGGGCTCACTTTTTTATTCGAACTACATTAGCGGCGGAGTGGCAATTCATGGCGCTCGGGACGTGCCTAATACTCCCGAAAGTCACGGCTGTATTCGAATACCTCTCTTCGCCGCTCGTGAAGTCAGCAAACTGATGCCGCTTGGCACTATCGTTTTGGTTTACGACAAAATTTCCTTTGTCTCAGCCAGAGCATGGGTCGAGAGACCAAAACTAAAACCGACTGCCGATATTGAATAACCACTCTTTATGAACACACGACGACAATTCTTGATTCGCGCACCACTCGGCGTGCTTGTTGCCGCCGTTGCGTGTAACGAAACGCTGACGGCTGACTCACAGACTCCAACGCAAACGCCAAGCACACCTGGAGCTCCACCCACATTTGGAACTGGCGCAGGTGCTGGACCAGAAGTAACGCCCGCCACGTTTGCCGAAGCTGAAAAGTTGATGCAGGTAACCATGACTCCAGCAGAGCGACAACAAGCTGCGAGTTCATGGCGCACATCACTTGCACAGTACTTTGAACGCCGCACTGGACCACGTAAGGTAGCAATCCTTGACACAGATTCCCCGGCTACTCTTTGGAATCCAATGCTCCCAGGAATTCCTCAACTACCAGCTCGAAATCGGTTTGTTCGATCAAAATCCGAGGGAAAGCCGCTACCAACCTCTGAGGACGCCATCGCTTTTGCGCCGGTAACGCAATTATCGCGTTGGATCGAATCGAGAAAACTCTCATCTGAACGGCTGACTAACATCTATCTGAACCGCATCGAGCGACTTGATCCAAAACTTCGTTCCATCATTACGCTTACAAAGGATCACGCGCTTGCCCGGGCAAAAGCGGCTGACGCCGAAATTGCCGCAGGGAAATATCGCGGACCATTACATGGCATTCCCTATGGAGTGAAAGATCTCCTGGACACCAAAGATATTCCCACAACTTACGGAGCAGAGCCCTTTCGCAACCGTGTGCCTTCCGCTGACTCTGCCGTCGTAAGAAAATTGAACGAGGCGGGAGCAGTTCTTTTGGCCAAGCTATCACTTGGCGCTCTGGCGCTCAACGATATTTGGTTCGGTGGTCAGACTATGAATCCCTGGCTGCTCGAGGAAGGCGCCTCAGGATCTAGTGCTGGACCAGGCGCAGCAACAGCAGCAGCTCTAGTCGCCTTTTCAATAGGAAGTGAGACGGGCGGCAGTATTGTCAGTCCCGCGATGCGTTGCGGAATAACAGGCATGCGTCCAACTTTTGGTCGTGTACCTCGTACCGGCGCGATGACGCTCTGCTGGTCACTCGACAAACTCGGACCAATGACACGTTCAGTTGAGGATTCAATGCTGGTGTTGCAAGCAATTAGCGGCCACGATGCTGGTGATGCTTCGAGCGTGCCGAGCTCCTTGGATTTCGATGCGACGGCACCAGTTTCCGGTTTGAAAGTTGGCTACGTGGCGCAATGGATGAAGGAGAATCCAGCAACGGATGTGGACCGTGCTGCGATGGAAACATTTAAGATGCTCGGAATGGAGTTGAAAGAGATCAAGCTTCCTGACTGGCCATACAGTTCATTGATGCCGATTCTGTTTGCAGAAGGTGCGGCTTCATTTGAAGATCTTGCGTTGAACAATCAGCTTGGCATGCTCAAGGTGCAAGTCAAAGACGCGTGGCCGAATTTGTTTCGCGAGGCTAGATTTCTATCAGCTGTCGATTTCGTGCAAGCAGATCGGCTACGTCGAAAAGTGGCATTGGAAATGGCTAGAGTCTTTGAGGAGGTTGATCTGCTTTTAGTTCCCTCTTTGCGAGACGAGCAACTCACTATCACAAACTTTACTGGTCATCCATCATTGACGTTGCGGGCCGGATTTGTGGAGGTTTCAGAAGCTCGCAGTGACTGGGCGCCAGATCCAACCAATCCGCTTCCGAAATTTAATCCGCCGAAAAGGGTTCCACATGGAATCACTATTCTTGGCCGCTTGTTCGACGACGGTTTGGTAGGCCAAGTTGGCGTCGCACTCGAACGTGCTTTTAATGTTGTTAGTGAGAACCCCAAGGGATTTTAGTTCGTTATTAACGATGTCATGGAATTACAACATCAGAAAAGGTATTCAACCAAACGTGGTCGGGCTGACAACTTTGGCCGGCGAAAAGTTCATGAAATGGTTCTGATCTTTTGTCGGACAGGTGAACGCCGGTATATGGTAAGAGCCAAGCGCTCTTCACTTCCTGACGTCGAAATGAATCCAGCCCCGGGTTATGACCCCTTTATGCCGCACGACTTGATGCATCTGGTTGTTGAGGCTCAGCTAGGGCTAAAACGGGGAATATTTGGACAATTGGCCGTAGGTGGAGATGCTGGGACTTTTCATGTTCCTGGTACGCAACTGAAGTCACGGGAGTTGAACCGCGCCAGGAATCACCAGCGTGCAAAAGGAAAAAAACTGCTTCGTGAAGGTCGCAATGATTGCTTACATTCGGAACATGCTGCCTTCATTTTTTGGAAAGCTTGGCAAAGGCGCCCAAGTTCGGACAAGCGACACACTCAATTTTCGGAGGCGGAACAACTGGCCTTCCAGGGAAAGGGCGTTGTGGGAACAAGCGAGCTTAGCGCTCTAATTCGTGAGAAGTTCGACGAGATTCTTACTCACCTCGATGAGTTGAGTTCACACTGGTCGAAACTTCCAGTGGGTGGTGAACTGGCAGTTCGTTGGCCCGATCTAAAAGTTTTGTAGATCAATTCGAATCCAACAGCCGGCAGATGAATCCCCACCCGCCGCCAAGTTCGCTCACGGCCAAAATCAGTTCATTCTTCCCTTTCTGCAACGGCAAATAGACTGCATCATTTTCAGGGTTCATGATTCCGAGAAAACCGGGGTCTCGAAAGTTTTGTGCACTCCGGCCCGTAAACAGGATTTTGCCGTTGAGAAAAACACTAACGTCGTCGCTGTAACCCAGCAAAAGCTTCTTCACCTGTTCGCGGTCTGACTCAATCAAAGTTCGGGCGTATATGACTTTCATTCCGGGCTGAGGGTCCAATCGCTTTGAAAAGTCATTCGCAAAAGTGACACGCGGGTGCGGAGCTTCGCGATAACGATAGAGCACCACGAAGCCCGGTGCTTCGGCTTCGACGTCTTCCCATTTGATGGCCTGGATATCAGACCAAGAAAGAGGTTTTTCAAGATTACGTTCGAGCGCATCGTACGATGGCGACAAGCTCCATTTAGTCAACGTCGCCGTGGGCATTGGAGGTAGTCGACGCTTCCAGGGGACGTCTGGAGTTTCTCGAATTTCGAAGTTTGAAAAATAGGTTTGGCCAGTCAACACTGCCAGCC
>JBKPQV010000660.1:0-7657 GCA_046734235.1 Acidobacteriota bacterium | reverse complement strand
GCCTCGCTTGACCTTTTACGCAGCCGGACGCGCTCAAAGTCCGTTGCCCTCGAAGATGTGGATGCAGAATCACTCACCAGTCGTTTCAAGAATCCTGAAGCTGAACATGCCGATCGCGAACTGCAGACGCTAGTCCGTGAGGCTGTGGCGCGTTTAGGTAAGACAGCTGGTGAGATGTTTGTGCTGCGGTATTACGAGGGCTTTGATAACAAAGAGATCGCCGGCATTCTCAAAACTTCACCGCTGGTGGTTGGAGTGGTTCTTCATCGGGCTCGCACACGACTACGAAAAGAGATTGGGCACTATCTGGAGAAACATCATGAAGGATAATCACGAAGAAATTCTCGACAAAGTTACTGCTGAGATCCGTAACACTCCGGTTAATCCGGAAGTAGAGTCAGCAGCAGCTGGACGTGTTTGGGCGCGTCTTGCGGCTGCAGCCGGCGATACGAAGCTTCAGAGCGCGGCAGTCGAAACAGCAAAAGTGATTGAGGGATGTTCCGATTTCCAATCACTCATTCCTGCGTACCTTGCCGGTAACCTATCTGAAGCTCGTTCGCTGTTGTTAGTTGATCATACGCATGAATGTATTCCTTGTCGCAAGGCAATGAATGCTGCTCGCGCTGGTCAACTTCCGCTCCATAAAGCACCGGCGAAAACGAAACGCTATTCATTACAGCCTGTCGTTTTGCGTTGGGGTATTGCGGCGGCACTGGTCATTGGTTTTGGTCTTTTAGCCATACCGTTGATGCAGCGTTATTGGCCTAACGGCAATCTCGAAGCAACAGTTCAAGCGGCCGAAGGTTCGGTTTACCAGGTTGCAGACACGCAAACTTCTGCTCTCGCCATTGGCGCAAAGCTCGCTAAAGGTGAGCGTGTTCGCACTGCAAAAGATGGTCGGGCTGTTGTTCGTCTGAATGATGGCACGCTCATCGAGATGAAAGATCGATCAGAGTTCTACCTGTCGAGGAATGGTCAGGGCACGACAATTCACCTCGATCGCGGCAGTATCGTTGTCGAGGCTGCGAAACAAAAAGGCGAACGCTTATTTGTTGAGACGGGTGATTCCTTGGTTTCGATTACCGGTACAGTGTTTTCCGTCAATAATGGAACAAAGGGATCGCGAGTATCAGTAATCGAAGGTGAAGTGAACCTGAACCATGCTGGTGCCGATCGGGTTATTCGAGCTGGTGAACAAGCAGCAACAAGTGCTTCGATTGCTCCGGTTGCGGTGAAGGACGAAGTAGCATGGAGCCGAAAAGCGAATCAGTACGCACAAATGCTTTCGGCGTTGGCGTCAGTCAACAAGGCTCTCGTAAATGTGCCGCGTCCTGGTGTTCGTAATTCAACGCACCTGCTCGACATGATGCCGGCAGACACAGTTGTTTACGCTGCCCTGCCAAATCTAACTGGTTCAATCGCTGAATCGCACCGGATTATTCAGGAGCGAATGAATCAGAATCCTGCTCTGCGCGAGTGGTGGAATAAAGAGCAGGCTGGCAAGTCGCAGAACATGGACCAGGTAATCGAGACAATGCGCCAGTTTGGTGAATACCTTGGCGACGAAATTGCCGTATCAGTGGCTTTGAACGGCAAGACTGAGCCTGATGCACCACTTGTGTTAGCTGAACTGAAAAACTCGAGTGGTCTGCGTGAGTTCATCGAACAACAAGTTGCTAAGTATTCAACAGGGCAGACCAGTAAGCCAGGTATTCAGTTTGTTGATGATCCGGCTACCGCCGAAGCTCCTGCAGAAGGCGATAAGTCTGAAAAGCTTTACGTTTGGATTCAAAATGATTTGATGGCTGCCAGTCCAAAGTTGGCGCAGTTGCAATCACTGCAAACACTACGAACTAATGGTGGCACTAGTGGTTTTACGTCGACACCTTTCCATGATCGGATCGCTCAGGTTTATTCCGAAGGAGCCGGTCTGGTGGTAGCTGCAAACCTGGAAAGAATTGTTGCCGAAACCAAGGATGAAAGAGCGAAAGGACCAGAAGCTGACAAGCGTGAGAACACCTTGAATAAGCTGGGGATCCTGAGCGTGAAATACTTCGTTCTGGATCAGAAAGACACGAACGGAAAAACACACACGCAAGCATCATTATCATTCAACGATGCGACTCGCGGTATTCCTTCATGGCTCGCCGCGCCAGGACCGATGGGGTCACTCGAGTACATCTCCCAGGATGCCAATGTTGTCGCCGGCTTTGTAGTTAAGAAGCCAGAGGCATTGGTAGATGATCTGCTGGGAGTACTCGAAACTGTATCACCTGAGCTAAGGCGAACCTTGGATCAACAACAGACGGCACATGGACTCAACATTCGCTCCGATATCGCAGCTCCGCTGGGTGGTGAGTTTACATTTGCTATCGATGGTCCAATTCTGCCAACACCGTCGTGGAAGCTGGTGTTTGAAGTAAATGACCCGCAGCACCTTCAGCAAACACTCGAGCGTGCTGTGGTTGAAGTGAACAAGCAAGCTGCGGTTTTTGGTAAGAGTGGCTTGAATTGGGAGAACGAGGAGAGTGGTGGCCGCACTTATTACAAGTTGAGGTCGCCGGATTTCGGGTTCGTTGAAGTCAACTACGTCTATTCAAATGGATACATGATTGTAGCGCCAAGTCGTGCCCTGATCGATAAGGCATTGACCGCGCGCGACACAGGAACCTCGTTGGTGCACTCGTCGAAGTTCACAGCCGGGTTACCTGCCGATGGAAACGCAAACTTCTCAGCGGTCTTCTATCACAATCTCGCTCCTTTGGTGCAGCCTATTGCCCAACAGCTTGCGACTCAGAATTTGCCACAAGGACCACAACAAGCTGTGAAAGCAATGGCAGCTGAAATGGCTCCAACTCTCGCCTATGCATATGCACAAGGTGATGGCATTACCTTCGCGGCAAACACTGAGGGCGGACCATTTGGATTGGGACCAGGTACGCTACTTGGAATGCCAAACGCGTTGCAGATGCAAAGCATCATTCAGCGCGGTATGGGTGGAAAGTAAGTAAACCCAGAGAGCGTTTTGGTCTTTGGTCCTGGAGCTTTGATCTTCGTGATCAAAGTTCTCCAGGACCAAAGGCCGTTTCGGACAAGAGGTGTCCGACAAACTTCAGTTTGTCGATGGCTGGGATAGCGTAAGTTAAAATTTTACCAGGTTTCGCTTCTTTCAATTGTCGTAGAGTTCCAAGCGCGACGAACTGAAGTTCGTCGGACATTAGAATTATGAAACTGCTTTCCATTTCTCTTGGTTCGTGGTTACTAGGTCTTCTATTGATTCTTACTGCCTTCTCGTTTGTAGAAGGTGACAGTTTGTTTACCTCAAATTTCGGCAGTGCCACCGTCACATCAGTGATCATAACGGCGCTGTTGTTCTCACTTGCCTACGCTCCATCTCTATCCTGGCTTCGCAAACGCATGGGAGGTTGCAAGCCAAAGTTGTTATTTCCGCTTGCTTCAGCCATTGTTCTCAACTTACCTGTGTTTCTGATAGAAATACTTGCAATTGGTAGAACTTTAGCACCGCTGGAAGCGTTCTTCTGCATTGGTGCGTTTCTACTGATGGGCACTGTTTTCGGATTAGGATTCGTTTGGAATTATCAGGACACAGCGCTATAAGGAGAGCATGGCACTTCCTGCGTCGCTTCAAGAAGAAATAGTTAAAGAGCAAACACTGAACGAACCCGCAGTCATCGATCTATTGGGGTTGAGTGTTACGTTCGGTGGCAGGCCGATTCTAAAAGGCTTGCGCGGTGATCTGCGCGGCAAAGCAATCGGCTTGTTAGGCCCGAACGGTGCCGGCAAAACAACTCTCATTCATACCTTGCTTGGCTTCTACGAGCCGAGCGGCGGCTCAGCTCATATTTTTGGCCACGACATCGTCGATCACGCAAAGCAAATCAAGTCGCTCGTCGGTTACATGCCGGAGCGAGATGCATTTATTGCCAAAATGAGTGCAGTGCACTTTGTCCGCCTGATGGGTGAACTTTCAGGTTTACCCTCAGAAGCTGCGCTCGAACGTGCTCACGAAGCTTTGTTTTACGTCGGGCTGGGTGAAGCTCGCTATCGAAAACTCGAAACTTACTCGCTCGGTATGAAACAGTTGGCGAAGCTCGCGCAGGCGATCGTTCATGGTCCAAAGTTACTGTTTCTCGACGAGCCCACAAACGGTTTAGATCCGCCGGCCCGTTTGCGAATGATCAAGTTGATTCGTGAAATTCGCGATAGTGGACAGGCAAATATCGTCTTGTCGTCACACTTATTACTCGACGTGGAAGAGTGTTGCGACGAGATTTTGATTCTGCGTGAAGGCCAGATCGCTGTTTATTGCAATCTCGAAGAAGAGCGTAAATCAAACAGAAAGTTTCTCATGTTAGAAACTCGTGGTGACCAGTCGAAGTTTGTAGAAGCGATCAAGGAATTGGGTTGTGAGTATGCGATCACGGGCGATCATCGCCTGAAGATCGTTTTGCAGAGCGGAGTTGATGTGCGTGATCTATATCAACTTGCGGCTCGAGAGCAGGTGCAGTTACGACGACTGAGTTACAAGCGTGATTCTCTGGAAGACATTTTCTTAAAAGCTATGGAGAACAGCCATGGCAGTTTATGAGCAGACCTACACACGCTATGCTGGGAAGCTGACGCCTGAGTGGAGCCGGTTTCTCATCATTCCGCGACATACATATAGAGGAGTATTCAAGTCGAAGCTCTTTACCGCGTTCTTTGTGATCTGCTTTGTGCCTTTATTGATCGAAGCCATTCTTATCTATCTTCACCACAACGTAAACGCCCTGGGAATAATGCAGCTCCAAATCCGGGAGTTGATCCCAATTGACGCTTCTTTCTTTCAGACCTTCGTAAATCTCCAGGGTGGGTTTGCTTTCTTTGTCGCGCTTCTTATCGGACCGCCATTAGTTTCCAGGGATCTTCGGAACAATGCTTTGCCGTTGTATTTATGCCGGCCTTTCTCACGAACTGAGTATGTGCTGGGAAAAATGTCGGTGTTATTGATTCTTCTGTCATTAATTACGTGGGTTCCACAGTTGTTGCTCTTTTTCTTTCAGGCATACCTCGAGGGCTTTACCTGGTTTCGTCAAAATCTATGGATGGCGAATGGGATCGTTCTTGGAAGTGTTGTCTGGATCCTTTTGCTTGCACTCATGTCACAAGCGATTTCGGCGCTGGTGAAATGGCGTGTGGTTGCCAGCGGAGCAATACTGGCAATCTTCTTTATTCCCTCAGTCTTTGCCGAATTTATCAATTTTGTATTCATGACAAAGTGGGGGCATCTTGTTAGTTTGGCGGCACTGATGAGAAACGTCTCCGCGGGTTTGTTTGGGACTTTTGAGCAAACCACGGGAACGATGCGTTTTGAAGACTTTGATGGAGTTGTGCGCGAATACATTTTACGTGAGCCACCATTGTGGACCTGCTGGGGAATGCTTTTCCTGGTGTGCGCGATCTGTTTGGCGCTCTTGTCTAAGAAGGTAAAGGCTTACGAGGTTGTGAAGTAAAGGGAATGTCGGATTTGGAATTTCGGATTGCGGATTTCGTGCTAATAACGAACCGCAGTCAAGACGAAATCCGCAATTCGAAATCCGAAATTCGAGATTCGAAATCCGATTATCTATGAAGCCCGCAGCCAACGATCTCATCATCTTCGACGACGTCTCCAAATTCTATGGAGAGATACTCGGAGTGAACCGTGTGAACTTGCAAATTGAGCCGGGCATTACCAGCCTGGTTGGGCCCAATGGTGCCGGCAAGTCTACGCTGATGAATCTCATGACAGGTCTGCTGCGGCCTACACGTGGAACCATCACGTTGCTCGGGATTCCAACTGATAGTCCCGAAGCGCTCTTTAGAAAAGTTGGCTACTGCACTCAGTTCGACTCATTCCCGAGAGGCGTTACTGGTCGTCAGTTCATTAACTCGTTTCTGCTTGTTCATGGTTACACGAAAAAGAAGGCGAACGAACTTGCAGATGTTGCTTTAGAGCGAGTCGATCTTATTGAAGCAGGAGACCGGAAAGTCGCGGCGTATAGCAAAGGGATGAGACAGCGAATTCGGCTCGCCCAATCCATTGCACATCAGCCGGTAATCATGATCCTCGATGAGCCACTAAACGGCCTGGATCCGATGGTGAGGGCAGAGACCATCGCACTTTTCCGTAAACTGGCTTCTGAGGGCTTACACCTAATCGTCTCATCTCACATTCTTCATGAAGTTGACATGATGTCCGATCGTGTAGTGTTACTGAACAATGGGTACGTGGTCGCTGAAGGCAACATTCACGGAGTTAGAGATGAGATGCAAGAGCACCCGATGCAAATACTCATTCGCTGCAACGATCCCTCTAAGTTAGCTTCATATGTATTTGCGCAGGACCATGTGGTTGAGGCCCGTATGCATGAAGACCGCGGTGGGCTGTTTGTTAAGACGCGCGATGCCGATCGTTTCTATTTGCTGCTCAACGAGGTTGCAGCGAGCGGTGAAGTCAGCATCGAATCGGTAGCTCCTGTTGATGACGACCTAAGTGCGGTTTATCAGTATTTAATTGGCACACCCGGAGGAGGCGCTGCCTAGCGTTTGGAGAATAGCTGATGAGTGCCAGTGTTGACTTAATTCCTACTAATAGCGCAAGCGACGGCAAGCCCTGGGGACTGTGGGCCCGGCAGGTTGGTGCGATTTTGCGTCTCGAAGTCCAAAAGAATTTTCTTGGCCGGCGGTCAATTCTGATTTACCTGATAACTTTTCTCCCTTTGTTTCCGTTGCTGATCCTGGCGGTCTTTACTCCTCCCGGAAATGAATGGCGTGACTTCAATAAGTACGCGATCATTTATGCCGCTCTTTATAACGGGCTCATTCTGCGGACAGTTGTGTTCTTTGGGTGCGCCTGGATTTTCATGAATCTGTTTCGCGGCGAGATTGTAGATCGTAGTCTGCACTATTACTTCTTAAGCTCATTGCGACGCGAAGTTTTGGTGGTCGGCAAGTATCTTTCGGGGCTGATCACGTCGGTCACTCTGTTTGGCGGACTCACCATTATCGCGATGCTGTTGCTCTATTTGCCGCGTTTCACTTCACAGAGCGTACGCTTCTTTTTGGATGGACCAGGATTTACGCAGATTTGGACCTATGCCGGAATCACAATGCTGGCGTGTTTGGGGTATGGAGCATTCTTCCTTGTAGTCGGATTGTTTATTCGTAACCCGATTATTCCAGCGTTGCTGCTTTATGGATGGGAATGGTTGAACTTCCTTCTGCCACCTCTACTGAAGAAAGTCAGTGTGATTCATTATCTCAACTCGCTCGTGCCTGTGCCGATGGCAGAAGGACCTTTCGCGGTCGTGGCCGATCCTACGCCAGCGTACATTGCGATCCCATCATTATTAATCGTGACAGCTGTTGTGCTTGTGCTTTCAGCTTATCGAATCAGACACATGGAAATTCGATACGGAAGTGATTAATAGGAATTGCTGAATTTTGATTGCTGATTGGGTTTCAGGTCTTTGGGTTTCTCTGTGTCTCTGTGTTCTCTGCGTCGCTGTGTTAAAACGAGGTCCTTCAAGCCAAGACATCAGGTTTAACACAGAGACACAGAGAACACAGAGACACAGAGAAAGCCCAAAGACCCAATCAACAATTAACAATCAAA
>JBKPQV010000659.1:0-7332 GCA_046734235.1 Acidobacteriota bacterium | reverse complement strand
TGATCGTGACCATTCCTGCGCTTGCCGTTTCCGTTCGGACCCGGAAACTTTGAGCCGCCGCCTACACCTTTTTTTGTTACCGTCTTAGTGCTTGTGACCATTGTGGCCATTACCGCTTGTCACCTCTGCTCCAGCGTCTGTTTGCATTACGTAGTCATTCGGAGCACCTGGAACAGCAAACTCATAGGGTCCGTGATAAACCGTCGGCAACACCCCCGCAAAGTTATCGTGCGGCGGTGGCGACGATGTATTCCATTCCAACGTTGTAGCTTCCCATGGATTGTCTCCGGCCTTCTTTCCTTTGAAAACACTCCAAATAACGTTGAAGTAAAAGAGGAACTGCACCGCGATTGTTATGATCGCCGAAATTGATACAAACAAAACCAGCCCATGCAGCCCGTGAAGGAAATCATATTCCTGGAACGAGGAATAGCGACGTGGCATACCCACCAACCCCATAACGTGCATAGGGACGAAGATGGAATAAACGCCGACGAACGTTACCCAGAAGTGAAACTTGCCAATGCTTTCACTCATGTAGCGTCCAAACATCTTCGGGAACCAAAAGTAAAGCGCCGCGAACATACCGAAGATCGATGCGACACCCATTACGAGGTGGAAGTGAGCAGGCACGATATAGGTATCGTGCATTGCGAGGTCGAGTGAGCTCTGGCCAAGAATTAGACCGCTGATTCCACCAGCGACGAATAGCGACACAAACCCGATTGCAAATAACATCGCGGTCGTGAAACGTATCCTTGCTCCCCAAAGGGTTCCGAGCCAGTTAAACGTTTTTACGGCAGAAGGTACACCAATCGACAATGTTAAGACTGAGAAGGCAATAGCCGAGTAAGGGCTCATGCCGCTGATAAACATGTGGTGGCCCCAGACGAAAAATCCGAGGAGACCAATCGCAAAGATCGCAAACACCATCGCGCGATATCCGAATACTGGTTTACGTGCAAAGGTTGCGAGAATGTGTGACGTTGCGCCCATGCCAGGCAAGATCGCGATGTAAACTTCCGGATGGCCAAAGAACCAGAACAAGTGCTGCCATAAAATTGGCGAGCCACCTGTGTGCAGCGGAAAGTTTGGATTTGTGCCTGAAAGTACGCCGCTAACGTAAAGCCCACCGGGAATAAAGAAGCTCGTTCCCGCGATGCGATCGAGGAGTAATAGGATGCCGCCACCAAGGAGAACCGGAAACGACAACAACGCCAACACTGCAGTTGTAAACCATGCCCAGCAGGTCAGCGGCATGCGCATGAGCGACATGCCTTTTGTGCGCATATTTAAAAGCGTGGTGATGAAGTTGAGCGCGCCCAATAACGATCCCACGCAGAAGATCGCGATACTTATCACCCACAAGTTCATACCGGCGCCCTGACCGGGACCGGCAATCTTTCCGAGTGCACTCAATGGAGCGTATCCAGTCCAACCTCCAATTGGTCCAACCGTACCGCTGCCGCCTACAAATGATGGACCAAGTTGCCCAAACCATTCGCCAAGCGAGGCGTTCCCTTCTACGAAGATCGCAAGCAGGATCACGATGAAACCGACAAACGTCACCCAGAACGACATCATGTTTAGAACCGGGAACGCCATGTCTTCAGCGCCAATTTGAATCGGCAGAAAATAGTTTCCGAAGCCACCCTGAGGCGCCGTGGTCAATACGAAAAAGACCATGATGGTGCCGTGCATCGTCACCAGCGAAAGGTAAAATTCGGGATTCATAACGCCACCCGGAGCGCCGGTAGGAAACAATGTCTCCAAAATCGGCCAATGCGTACCGGGCCACGAAAGATTCAGACGCATGAGCAACGACATGGTCATGCCTACCAGCACCGCCGCCAAAGCGAGGATGATGTACTGAATTCCAATTACCTTATGGTCAAGGCTAAAGATGTACTTACGTATGAAGCCCGTTGGTGCCGGGTGCCGGTGAACGCCCTCATGAGTTCCATCTGACATCTGCTGTCTCCTGGTGTTTAGGATCGAACTTATCTAAGAGTTTTAGTTTGCGATTACCGGATACTTGGCCAGCAATTCGGTCATTCGTTTTTGAAAACCTTCTTGTGGCATTGCCTTCAATTCGTTCATTTCCTCGTCAGGCAAGACCAGCATGTAGCTCTTCATCTTGAAGTGGAGCTGGCCACACAACTCCGCGCAGGCTAACTCGTATTTACCAACCTTGGTTGCAGTAAAGTGGACTTTGATCTCCATGCCTGGCACCAGATCCTGCTTGAAACGGAGCGGCGGAACCCAGAAACTGTGTATGACGTCTTTGGAGCGCAGCTTTAGCTCCACCGGCTTATTGACGGGAATGACTAACGACGCAGTAACTGAATCGTCAGCTGCGTTTGGATCGGAACTATCGATCCCAATGAAATTGAGCGAACCATCATCAATTAACTTAGGGTCAGTCTTCCCAAAAACACTGTCCTTGCCAGGGTAGTGAAAGTTCCACTGAAATTGTTGAGCAACTACTTCGACTGAATAGGAACCCGGAGGGACATCGTGCAAGCGCAGTGAAGCCCAGACGCTTTGACCCATAATGCCAAGTGTGATGAACACTACTGCAGTGATTACCGTCCAGAGCACTTCGAGCCGATTGCTTCCATGCGTGTAAATCCCGCGATCACCCGACCTACCTGTATCGCGATACTTCCAGACTACCCATCCCAGACCCACCTGTGCTGCCGTAAAAGAAATCCCGACAACCACCAAGGTGATCATGAACTGGCGATCAAGAGCGGGGCCATGTTCGGAGATGGAGGCTGGAAACCACCACTTCTTCGAGACAAACATCAATACAGATAAGGCTGTAATGATCCAGATAATAACCGCAAGAACTCGTCCCATCGGTTACCTCTCCTTTGTGTTCGACAAACTTTACGTTCGTCGATCTGAGGTGATTAGGCTAACTAACAGCTGTGACTGCATCGACAAACCAAACGATCTGTCGATCATTATTTATTTGCCACCATCAGAATAAATAGCAGCGGCAAATATAGAACGGAAGCCAACAACAACTGCCGGGCTTGCTGCCGCGACATGGAGAATGCCGCGCGAATACTGCTGTAGAGAAAGAGAAGTCCAAGTACCAGGGCGCCGAAAAAATAAACTCTGCCGGAAACGTGCAAGACAGTCGGCAGCAAGCTTACGGGAATCAGCATGATCGTGTACAAAACTATTTGTTGCGCTGTAACGCGCCCATCAGGTTCCACAACTGGAAGCATCAGGATGCCAGCGCGACTGTAGTCTTCGCGATACATCCAGGCGATCGCGAGAAAATGTGGAAACTGCCAGAGAAACAGGATGGCAAACAGGACCCACGCTTCGATGCTTAATGTTCCGGTCGCAGCAGTCCAACCGATTAGCGGCGGCACTGCTCCGGGGAAAGCACCTACCACTGTTGAAAGTGAGCTGCGTGTCTTCAGAGGCGTGTAAGCAAAAAGATATCCGGCGATGACCGTAAGTCCCAGCAAGGCACTCAGTGGATTAACCAATACAAGTAGATAAATCTCAGCAAGAATCGTTAGGGCGGCACCGAATGCGAGCGCTTCCCACGGTGCGATCTTGCCACTGGGCAAAGGCCGGTTCGCAGTACGTCTCATCAACCCATCGAGATCGCGTTCAGCGTATTGGTTGAGGGTGGCGATGCCGGATGATAAGAGTGAAATGCCGAATAGTGCGCTGACCAGTGCAACGTAGTCGATGCCACGGCGTGAGGCTAGACCAAAACCTGCAGCCGAAGTCAACACGATCAAAAACGTGATACGTGGCTTCGTCAGCTCAAGGTAAGCGCCGATGCGTTCACGAACCGACAATCGGGGTCGGTCAACGGCTACACCAGATGCGGGTAAATCAATTGCGAACTCTTCCATTCGAAACTTTATGACTCCTGCGGCCTTGCTGCTAATTCAACACCCGCATGCGAAGCTGGCAAAACTTTGTAAGTTCTTAAGGTCAAAATAATCGTTGAGACAAAAACCAGTGCGCCGCACGCGACGTGGGCTACCGTGACTCCAACCATCGGGTTCAATGGCTGCGGATCGTTTGGCGATGCCGTCCTCGTTAAATAAGCCGCGAGTCCTAAAAAGAGCTGAACTACCAATAGTGTTAAAGCGAAAACTGCTGGCCTGGTTAAAAACGAGAAGCCTTTATGTCGACGCAGGACCGTGATGCCTGTTCCGCCCAGTATCAACGCGACGGCAAACGCTCCTCCGACATGGGCCAGGATCAATTCGGTTGGCAGGTGCTTGTCCCACGTAGCCGAATGTCTGAGCGTCGCTCCGATTATCAGTTGTATAAAGATCGTTACCAGCGCGGCCGTACAAAGATAACGGAGCGGCAAAGTTCCCTTCTCTTCAGAAATTGGATTTGCCTGGATCCAACTTCGCGAAGTGAAGACCGCGAGACTTACCGTTGTGCAAAAGAACAATTGGGCCAGCGTCGCATGGGCCGATGAAACCGCTAACGGCAACATGAGCTTGACTGTCAAACCGCCGAGCAGTCCCTGGGCAATTACACCGACGAGTGCAAATACTCCAAGTTTTCGAACCCAGCCCCGCTTTTCCTTAAGGAGGATGTAAACCATCAGCACGATGGTCAGTAATCCTACTGTGGTTGCAACCATTCGGTGGCCGTGTTCCCAAAAGAGGTTCCCGACCATCTTGGGAAACACCTGACCGTTTGAAAGCGGCCAATCAGATGTTGCTAAACCGGCATCGTGACTGGTAACAAGCGCGCCAGCGATGATTAAGAAAAACGTCGCACAAGCGACGAGTATTGCAAAACGATTTAAACCACGCATTTTTATTGCTGATTGCTGACTGCTGATTGTTGATTGACTGTGTCCGATATGCTTCAGCTTGTCGGCCGGAAACGTTCATCCGGTGGGTTTGTCACTCATGTCGCGACAAGCCAAAGCATATCGGACAATCAGCAATCAGCAATCATAAATCAGCAATGTTTTAGTGCTTTCTTCCTAACATCGGAAACTCGATCGCCGGCATCATTTGTAGTGACGTCGGCTGATTCGACGCGGCGGCGGCGGCAGCTCCTTCAAAGGTGAAATCTGCTTTAGCGGTTCCACCCGATTCAACCTTCACCTGCAATGTCTTCTCAGTACCTGCAGCGCCTCCTTCTTTCCAGGCGACAACAGTGTAAGTTCCTGCTGGAACTCCCGAGAGAGTAAAAGTGCCATCTTCTTTGCTGACGGCGAAGAATGGCGTCTTCATCACACCAACATAAGCCTTCATCCAGGGATGTTGATTACATTTCACAGGAATTAACACTTCGGCCCGAGCAAAGGTCTTTTCAATTGGAGGTGCGCCATTCGGCTGCGACTGATTCCATTCAGGATTGTTCTTTGGGGTTGGGTGAACGTTGTGTTGCGTTGGATCGCTATTCGTTATGCTTAACTTTTGATTGGTCTGAATTCCGATCACGTGCGGACGATAGTGACAGCCATTCTGATCGAGCTGAACAGCGGTGGTTGGAGTGTCCCACTTGAAGTCACCGACTTTTTTGCCAGCAGTGGTCGTTCCCTCTTTAATGTAGACAAACACGTTAGCGAGCTTGCCATCTTTGACAACAGTATCTTCAGTTTCCAAAGTTGGATTCTTCTGGCCGCAGACAGGATCGGCTGAGGAGTCAATCTTCTTTGCAGGAGGTACGGTTCCCGTGAAGCTAACCACACCGCTCACGGTGCCTGTTGGTCCGGAGTACTTCGCAACAGCTGTATCGGCTGGCGCATTTGTGTCAGCCTCTTTCTTGGTACATGACGATCCGATCGCCAAAATCGAGAGCGCAATCGATAAAATAAGCCAGACTTTTGTCTGCTTCTTCATAATCATTCCCTCCAAATTAGTATGCCTTTCGGGCTTAACTGTAGCACGGAAGCCGCGCGAAAGCAGAACGCACAAAATTAAGCAATTAAAGCCCGCGAATTGAAACTCTGACTGCTTTAGCCGCAGCCTTCCACGATCCCCGTTTAACCACCGAGCGAGAATGGTTTAGGCGTTTTCGCTTAGCCCGTGGATGATGCTGCGCAGCAGGTGTCGCTGACGCTGCAGGTGCTGCCGCCGTTGCAGGAGTCGCGGGAGCTGATGCTAACAAAGCTTGCTGCTCCGCTGGACTCATCTGGAACATGTAACGCACCAACAAACGCGCGTGATCATTCTGATATGCGTTCGCACTTGCAGGCGGGTTCGGCAGGTTGACGACCCACCTCTCCCCTTCCTTCTTGAACAACCCACTCGGCATCGCTGTGCCCGGAGCAATTTGCGCCGGATCGAGTAGCCAGCGGAAGGTCCAATCAGGTTTCAAGCGCTCGCTTGCTAATAGGAAGTTGGGTGCAATTGCTTTCGCATCGTGAGCCGGGTCGCCAGTGACGTGACACTTCAAGCACGGCGTGCCTGAAGTAAACATCTGCCTTGCAGTCAGCTTCTCCTGTTCAGTCAGCGGCTGCAACGGTTCCTTAATGTAAGGGTCCTGCTGCCCTGACATTGCCATAAAGAATCGCACAAGCACTTGCAACTCATTTGGTGAGAAGTTGAATGTTGGCATGCGGAATTGTAAATACGGACGCACGCCGTTTCGATCAAGGCCTGGCTGCGGTTTCAACTTGGCAGCGGTGTTGGCAGATGGAGACCCAACCGCAGGAGATGCGGCAGCCTGCGGAGTTGCCAACGTTGCGATCTGTTGCGCCTCTGCCGGCGTTTTCTCTCCGCTTAGAGATGGATCATGCAGGAATTTCAACAACCAGGTTGGATCAACACGAGCACCTTCGCTCGACAAGCGAGGCGGTAAGAGATCTTTACCTTCCGCTGTCTGGTAGAAAGGCAAGTCCATTACCACTGAACGCTGTCCAACCTGCAATTGATGACATCCCTGGCAGTTATACTTCTTGATCACCCACCATCCGTTTTGAATATCCTGTCGTCTTTGATCTTCAGGTGTATAGAAGAGCGAACTCGGAACATTCGCACCTTCACTACCCACACTGCCGAGCAAGAACGTTGTTAGCGCTGTGCGCCATTCAGGAGTCAGGAAAGGCTCAGGCATGCGCAGCCGATCTTTTGGATCCTTCTCTTTTCCTTCGTCATAAATAGACGGCTGCGTGATCTTATGCTCGAAGAAACCTCTGTGGTTATACCAGGGCTTCTCTTCCTTAACGTCTGGTCGGATTATTTCTTTTAGAGGATCCTTGCCTTCTTCCGCATGCTTCGTCTGAAGGGCGAAATCCAACCGTTCGATCGGCGTAGCGCCCTCAACGGTTAACTCTTTACCTATTCGCTGCTCCTCTTCGAAGCCTTTGATCTCGTG
>JBKPQV010000658.1:0-6513 GCA_046734235.1 Acidobacteriota bacterium | reverse complement strand
GTGCTGCTCGACAAGTTCGTAAAAGCGGCGTGAACCTGGCGGTGCATCGGCAAACTTTGTCCCGCAAGGATGCTCCTGCCAGAACGCGCGCACGCGTTCCTTCAGCATCTCATCTTTTTTCGAGCTTTCGGTCATTGCCTGTCTCGATTTGGATAACACAAGTAAAGAGCGTCATGCAAAAGTCACCTGGTTCACCGCTCCAGAGGAGCGCGATGTTTATAGCCTTGCGGAGCTCGAAATCCCGCGCTCCGTAGGAGTGCTATGTTGAGACTCCAGTTCTATTAACGCTCCTCTGGAGCGGACACAAGGCTCACTTTTGCAAGAGGCCGGTTCATATCGGACACGATCACTTGCGCTTCAAGACGCACTATGGCAAATACAAATCACAATGACAAAACAACTCCTGCGTCGCTCAATGTTTTCATTGGTTGTGTTCGTGTCTGCAACCAATGCTTATGGACAGTCGGCTAAACCAGTCACCATTACCAATACACCACTTGCCCACGTCGAGATAAAGCCTTCTGACCTTCCGCCAGCAAAGCTTGAAAACGACGTAAACAATGTGCCGCGCGTTATTGCCCAACCAGCGGACGCTACCTTGAATGTTCCACCTGGATTTGATGTCTCGACGTATGCGGAAGGCTTCACTCGCCCGCGTTGGATGGCCCTTGCACCAAATGGTGATGTCTTCCTGGCTGATTCGGAGGCCGGAAAAATCTTTGTCTTACGTGACGTAAACAAGGACGGAGTTGCTGAGGAACGATCTCTTTTTGTCGAAGGACAGAAGCAGCCGTTTGGAATCGCGTTCTGGAAAAACTATGTCTACATCGGAAACACGAACGCGATAGTTCGCTTCACCTACAAACCGGGTCAACTCAAAGCTGAAGGAGAACCGGAAAAAATCGCTGATGTTCCGGGTGAAGGATATCGAGAGCACTGGACGCGAAATATCCTCTTTAGTCGTGACGGAAAGAAAATGTATGTCACTGTTGGATCTGAATCGAACGTAAGTGTCGAACAAGATACAATGCGAGCCTCCATTACCGAATTCAACCCCGATGGAACGGGAAAGCGCATTTTTGCATCGGGGACGCGCAACCCGATCGGTCTCGCCTGGTTACCAGGAACGAACACGTTGTGGGCGGCTGTTCAGGAACGTGATCGAATGGGTGACGATCTGGTTCCCGATTTCGTAACCGAGATTAAGGACGGCGGATTTTACGGTTGGCCTTATGGCTACCTCGGTATCGAGGATCCAAGACGACAAGGCGAGCGGCCTGATCTCGTCAAGAAAACAATTACTCCAAATGTTTTGATTCAAGCTCACTCAGCAATTTTGGGAATGGTGTTTTATGAAGGTCGAATGTTCCCAAACGAGTATCGCGGAGATGCTTTTGTTGCCCTTCATGGTTCCTGGAATCGAAGCCAACGTACCGGCTACAAAATCATTCGCATTCGTTTCAAAAACGGAAAACCAATCGGTGGCTATGACGACTTTCTCACTGGTTGGATGTTCGGCCCGGAACGCAGAGAAGTCTGGGGTCGGCCGGTTGGCCTGCTGGTTTTACAGGATGGATCGATGCTGATTACGGATGATGGCGCAAACAAGATTTGGCGAGTTACTTACAAAAAGAAATAGGGATGCCCCGGCTTCACCTTAGATTTCAAAGAGTCGTTCTACTTTTCGCGGTAACACTGATCTCGTCTTTTCTTCCGAGTGAATCTGTCGCGCAGCGGCAAGACCTGCATATAACAGGGATCGTAGTCGACCCAAATGGCTCAGTAGTCGCCGACGCTCATGTTTCTTTAAAGAGCGCCTCTCAAACCTTAAGTACCATCGCGACGAATTCGCTTGGGCTATTCGAATTCGACACTTCAACTGCTGCGGGCCTTTCAATAGCTGTCACTTCACCAGGATTTGCAGACGCGCAAATAAGTCTTCAACCAGCTACGGAGTTTCCCCTTCGTATTGTGCTGAGCCCCCAGACTCTTTCTGCGGATGTAACGATTACGGCCACTCGGACTCCAACCCAATTGAGCGAAACAGCTGCAAGTGTCGTCTTGTTAAAGCAGCAGGATCTGCAAACAACGGCGGCGTTAACACTAGACGACACGCTAAGACAGGTCGCGGGGTTTAGTTTATTTCGTCGTAGTGGGAGCCGAACCGCCAATCCGACCTCACAAGGTGTTTCATTGCGAGCAACTGGAGCGAGCGGTGCTAGTCGTGCCCTCGTGCTCGCTGATGGCATAGCTCTCAACGATCCATTTGGCGGATGGATATATTGGGATCGAGTGCCGCGAGAGTCGATTCGCCAGGTTGAAGTTCTCCTTGGAGGGGCATCACACCTTTACGGAAGTTCAGCGCTGGGAGGTGTGATCGATGTGGCTACAAAACAAACTGCTTCAAACACTCTCTCGCTGTCTGCCAGCTACGGTAGCGAAACCTCTCCAAACGCCTCTCTATTCGCCAGCGGGGTTATTGAAGGCTGGTCTGGAAGCATTGCGGCCGAAAGTTTTCGGACTGACGGCTATGTGCTTGTGCCGGAAGATCAGCATGGCGTAGTAGACACCCCTGCGGGTACGCGCGATTCCGTGATAAATCTTAAAGGCCAAAAAGAACTCACCAATGAGTTGGAATTGTTTGGTGGCGTCTCCTTCTTTGGCGAGTCTCGCAAGAATGGCACACCTCTGCAGATCAATCGGACGCATCTGCGACAGTTTTCATTTGGGGGCTCCTGGTATTCCGAAGCGGCTGGTTCCTTTAACGCACGCTCATACGGGGGCACCCAGGTTTACGATCAGAATTTTTCCGCTATTGCCACCGATCGCAATTCTGAGACCTTAACTCGTGTACAACGTGTACCGGCACAGGTCTTTGGTGCCTCATTGCAGTGGTCCAAACTAGTCGGGAAACACCACACGTTCGTAGCTGGCATCGAGGCACGTGAGGTTCGCGGGGCCAGCGACGAAATTGTCTACGTTAATGGCCGGGCAAGTTCATTGGTAGGTGCAGGTGGTCGTGAACGCAGCGGTGGTTTCTATTTCGAAGATTTGATCAAGATCGGATCGAGAGTATTTCTTTCTTTAGGAGGCCGCGAAGATCACTGGCGTAATTTCGCTGCCTCGCTGTCAACACGCCCGATAACAGCCATCAATCCAACCAGCATCAATTCCTTTCCTGATCGAACAGAAAATGCATTCAGCCCGCATGCTTCAATTGTTTACCGATTCAACGATCGCCTTTCTCTAATGGCTTCCATGACGCGGGCATTTCGAGCTCCCACCTTGAACGAGCTCTACCGGTCCTTTCGCGTGGGTAATGTCCTAACCCTCGCGAATGAGAATCTCAGCGCCGAACGTTTGACTGGTGGTGAAGCCGGATTGCGATTTACTGATAAAGAGCAAAAGTTGACAATGCGAGGGAATTTCTTTTGGAACGAGATTACTCGCCCGGTTGCAAATGTAACCTTGACCACAACTCCGGCATTAGTAACAAGGCAACGTCAGAACCTGGGCCGGACGCGTTCTAAAGGTATCGAACTGGAAGCCGATGTCAACCTGGACCGTAGCTGGAGTATTTCAGCCTCTTATCTATTTGCTGCTGCCAACGTAATTGAGTTTCCAGCTAACACTGCTCTCGTCGGCCTGCAGCTTCCGCAAGTACCAAGACATCAATTTACCTTTCAGACTCGATACACAAATCCGCGCATTGCTTCGATTGGCCTGCAGGCGCGTGCTTCAAGCTCACAATTTGATGACGATCTAAATCAATTTCGTTTAAATCCTTATTTCACGTTAGATGCTTTCATATCGCGACAACTTAATCATAAGCTTGAGGTTTTCTGCGCTGTTGAGAATGTTTTCAACCAGCGCTACGAGGTGGGGAAGACTCCGCTTACAACGATAGGACCACCAATATTAGTGCGAGGTGGTTTTCGCATACAGTTAGGAAGCAGATAGATAACTGACCACCAAGACACAAAGGCACGAAGACACAAAATACAGAACAGGAGCGCAGCGACTACGCAAAAGATATAGACTCGGATTCCGTTACCTTCTAGTTTGCTCACTCTCTTGCGTAAACTCGCTGCGCTCCCGTTCTGTATTGCATGTTTTGTGACTTCGTGTCTTAGTGGATTCGTGGTTAATCTGATGTGGAGAAATCAAAATGGATTTTCGAGTGTTGCTAACGACGTTCGGAGTAATCTTCCTGGCCGAAATTGGTGACAAGACCCAATTGGCCGCGATGACCATGTCGGCGCAAACAAAGAAGCCATGGGCGGTATTTGTGGGAGCGAGTCTTGCGCTAGCTGCAGTTTCGGCGTTAGGGATTTTGGTTGGTAGCCTAATCGGCGACTATGTTCCGCTAATCTGGGTGAAACGCGTCGCTGCCGTGGCGTTCATAGCAATCGGTGGTCTAATGCTAGCTGGTAAGTTTTGAAGCTTCTGGAGAACTCATGCCGCAAACTCCCCACACCGAACGTCACTTCACTGCGAGCGAAGTTGTTCGTGACATTGTCATCGGGATGTCGGACGGTCTAACAGTCCCATTCGCGCTTGCGGCGGGATTGACCGGGGCAATTGCGCAAACGGATATCATCGTCACCGCCGGATTGGCTGAAATCGCCGCAGGATCGATCGCTATGGGGCTGGGCGGTTACCTGGCAGCTAAGAGTGATGCTGAACATTATCAAAAAGAACGCGAACGCGAGAAACGAGAAGTAGCTGAGATTCCGCACGAAGAAATGCGTGAAGTGGCAGAAGTGTTCCAGGCGTATGGTCTAACCGAAGATGAAACGTGGCCAATCGTTCAGGCACTAAAACGACAACCACAAAACTGGATCGACTTCATGATGCGTTTTGAACTCGGACTTGAGAAACCCGATCCTCGACGCGCACTAAAAAGTGCGATCACCATCGCCGGCGCCTACGTCGCCGGGGGGCTGATTCCTCTCGCTCCATACATTTTTACCCACACTTCATCAACTGCCTTGTTGATTTCAGTCGTCCTAACGCTTGTCGCCTTGTTTATCTTTGGATTCGTAAAAGGGCACTTCACAGGTACAAAACCTTTGCGAAGTGCCCTTCAGACTGCTTTGATTGGCAGCGTAGCAGCAGGCGCTGCGTTTGGCATTGCCAGAGCAATTGGTGGTTAAGTCTTCTACTTCTTTGCAAGGACAACCGGCGCGTTCTCAGCGGCGCGAATGCCCTCGAAGAACTTTCTCACGGTTGCATATTCTGACGCAGGAATTGTTGCCGCTTGTTGCGAGAGTCGGCGCTTGAAGATCAATTCACTCCCTTTAACTTCGTAACTGGTATTGTAAGTACCAAACGAGGTCTCCAGCTTTACCGGATCAGGTAATTCATCAACTCCGAAACCTTCGGGCAGTTGAACAGTTACTGTTTCCGAGTAAGCTGCCGCACGCAACACAACCGGATGCTTTCGCTCCGTTGCCGAAAATGAAGTTCCTTCTCTACGCGAAACTACGGCTGGCTTGAAAATGAGTAAGCGGTTTTGCATCAACTGACCGTATGCCGGAGCAACAAATTCTACATCGAGACTGAATCGCCCATTCGCCGCGTTGTCGGTTGGTTCAATCTTGCTCAACCGTGCAGTGGAAACGCCGCTATTTACCCGACGTTCGATTAGTCCAGTGTATTCGGGCTTCGACAACCGCTTAAATTCAGTGCGATATCTTGCGGCTGTTTGTCCATTAGCCAGATCCTGGATCTTACCAGCGATAGTTCCATCCGCCGACAACTCAAGTTTTCCAATTCTTTCGAGTTGATTCATCTCGGGTGGTGTTACTGGCATCTTTACCAACTCGTTTACCTGCTTTGAGTCCAGCAACGCCAGACTTCCCTGTAAGTAATAGGGCAAGTCGCCGATGGGTGTTTCACTGTCGGTTGGATCAAAGATCAACAATCGCCCCAGGGCTGGATGTTGAATCACGGTGCTGACCTGGGTTTGGTCACTTACTTTTACAGCAATGATGCAGTGGTTGAATTGCTGTGGAGATGGCCAACTTGCTCTAACATAATTCGGGTCGCCGGAATAAATACTCACTGGAATAGCATCGATATTGATCACCTTCAACATCGCACGCATCAAGTTTGCCTTGTCTTTACAGTCACCATACGACTTTGCAAAAACTTCTGTGGATGCATGAGGGCGGTAGCCACCACCACGTCCTAGTCCGGTTTGGATTGATATGTACTGAATGTTCTGAACGTAATTCGCGATTGCCTGAATCTTTTCATACTCGGTCTTAGCAAGCGCCGTTAGTTCGTAGGCTTTTCGGGCTAAAGCGTCATTGACCTGAACCTGTGGATCTTCAAGTTCACTCATCCAGGTTGCGACCTCTCCCCAGTTCGCAAAAGTTTTGATGGCTGGGTTGGCAGCCGGCGCGTAGTAACTGACTGCTACGTGAACAGCAAGATTAGTTGTCTCTGGACTTAGGGGTTCGTCCGGTATTTCCGGTAGATTCGAAAGCTCCCAGGTGCTGTCTCTTA
>JBKPQV010000657.1:0-14428 GCA_046734235.1 Acidobacteriota bacterium | reverse complement strand
TGGAGCGTACACCAGGTTCAGCGGAAACTCTCGACAAGCCAAAGATTTAGCTTCACGGTTTTGTGATGCTGTATTTGGAGATCGATTTGAAGAGATCTTGCTGTTCAGTTCGCATGAGGCTTGGAGCGACTGGTTCTATGGCATCGCCTGGGATCATACGTGGATCGGGTTCGATAAGCGGGAGTGCAAAGTCTGGATACTTTGTGTCACTGACACGGATTAGATCTGTCGTACTAAGTAGATAACAAAGGGAACGAAATGTACGACGGGGCGTTTGACGAGATAGTTAGTATGACGATTTTCCTAAGATTTGTTTTTGGCCTCATTCTCGCTGGCGGACTCGCAATGTGGTGGCAATTGCCTTTAGTCGCCCTCATTCTCTTCCCGGTAACGATTGGAGTGGTTGCGGCACTTTGGGGCGACAAGTTTATTCTCGGCTTCATGTCCTTTATGCGTTTCTTCCGATGATGTCTTGCTGATCAAGCAAAGTGACGAAAACACTGAATCAGAAGCACGACAGCGGCCAACAGTTGATCGATGCCTGGCTCACGAATCATCGCGTGACAGTTTTTCTCATTAATAACTTGCCACGTGAATTATGGTCGAAGACTGTTCCCGGTTCGCCGAGGCGTACGGTTCGTATGATCGCTGCTCATCTCCACAATGCGAGATGCATGTGGATAAAAATGATCGGCTCGCGTCACGGAGTTGAAGTGCCTCGATTAGTTGACGGTAGGAGCGTTCGACCATCGGAATTGTCGCGAGCACTAGAGCGGAGCAGTCGAGGAATGATTGAGCTGATCAAGCTTGGTCTACAGCGAGGTGGTTCCGTGCCCCCCAGCGCCTGGCAGAACTTTCCCACTGATCTGGTTCACTTTCTCAGCTACTTCGTAGCTCATGAGGCGCATCATCGCGGTCAGTTATGTATGTTGGCGCGACAGTTGGGCCATCGCTTACCAGTGGAAGTAACTGGAGGGTTATGGCAATGGAAGAAGCTGTCAAAACATTAAGGCCGTGAAGACTATCCACAGATTACACAGCGCGGCGAAGCCGCAACCAAAGATCATCCTGAAAGGATGTAAGTTAATAGCCACGGAACAGAGCCCGTTTTTGATTAGACCCTGAAAGGGTCAAACCGATGTTTGTTCGACCCTTTCAGGGTCCTACATATCCGTGCCTTTGCCCGGGGGCTTCGCGCAAAGCCGCTCGCCCCCGGCTACTAACTTTTGTCCTTACAGGACCGGAGAAACTTGCTAGAAAAACAAGAACTTGACCATTTGCTACGCCGATTACGCAGATTTTTGTCTGAATGGCCCAGATGACTGCGCCAAAGTCATTCAAATCTGCGTAATCGGCGTAATCTGTGGATCATTTTCGGTCAGTTATCGAAAAGTTCTACAAGGTGTTTACGATTTTCCAGGGGCGCGAAAGGATCTGGCCAAAACTCAACCATCTTTTGAATCAGGTTGTTGCTGATTTGAAAAAAAGAGATCACGCGAGCGACCTGCACACCATCGGTAACAGAAACATCACTCACTGCCTCATCACCCACGGCAATGATTCGATTGATCTGAAACTCCCAACGGCCATTTGCCGGATACTGCTCGTTCATCGCAGCAAAGTTATCTCTACCTCGAATTCTCTCTTTCGATTGTGGCCATTCAAGGATGAAGTCGTCACCCAAAACCTCGCCTACGGAACGAAAGTCGTTGGTTTGCATCAACGACCAGAAGGTTTTCACGATTTCTTCAGCAGGCATAACCATTTAGTCCGCCGATTACGCCGATTACGCCGATTTTGAATGACCTTCCCGAAGTCTTTACTCAGGAAAAGAATCTGCCTAATCGGTGGATTGTTTCCTCTCTCAGTTCAAGGCGCTGCAATTTCCTTCAATTCCACTACAGGTGCCAGCATTCGCCGAGACTTTTCAGCCACTACATCGTTGTTTAATACCACTTTCGCCGAACCCCTAATGTCTGAAGCCGACGCAGCCACTTTCACTGAATAAGTCCCTGCCTCAGCTATCCAGGATGAAGTCGATGGATCAAAAGAAGCGAGGTCTTTCGATGTCAATGTGAAGCTCACCGTTTGTGACTCGCCGGGTTTAAGGAGTCGCGTTTTGGCAAATCCCTTGAGCTCGACTGATGGCTTCTTCAGTTTCTGTTGCGGCGCGCTGAGATAAAGTTGGACCACTTCTTTGCCAGGAACTTTTCCGGTGTTAGTCACCGAAACGCTGGCCGTGACCTTGTCGCGAAAAGTGTTGGAACTCAGTTTGAGATTGTCGTAGTGGAACGTTGTGTATGAGAGACCGTAACCGAAGTCGTAGGCCGGCTTAACATTGAAGGTGTTGTAGTAACGGTAGCCTACATAAATACCTTCGTCGTAGATAGCTTCGGCCGGTTTTCCTGCGAATGGAATTACCACCAAAGGAGTGGCCCCGACCAACTCTCGTCCAGGAAACGATTTCGCCGAGGGGACGTCTTCATACTTAGCCGGAAAGGTAGTCGCGAGTTTGCCGGAAGGATTTACCTTCCCGCTCAAAACATCTGCAATCGCGTTTCCACCTTCTTGTCCGGGTTGCCACGCCAGTAACACTGCATCAACCAGAGATCGCCAACTCGCAACTTCGATTGGACCGCCCACGTTCAAGACAACGACAACCTTCTTGCCCTTAGCGTGAAAAGCTGAAGCCACGTTCTCGATTAGAGTTCTTTCTGCGGACGACAGTGCAAAATCATCCACCGTGCGATCTTCGAATTCACCAGAACTTCTTCCAATCGTCAGAATGGCAATGTTTGTGTCGTTCGCAAGTTGTTGCAGACGTTCGACAGAGAGCGACATTTCCGCAATTGGCGCCAACGGCATAAACGGACGGGGTTTGGGTCTCTTTGCCTTCTCTTCTGGAACGAATTGCGCATAGCTTTTCGCGAGTCCCTCGTCGAGGCTGAGACCCATATTCGTAAGGCCCTGATCCAGTGAGACCACATATTTTTTGTTTACGTCTCCGCTGCCGGTTCCTCCGGCAATCAAGTCGTAGGACGAATTCCCAATTAGAGCAACTTTTGAAGAGGGAACCAGAGGTAGAGCATTGTTATCATTCTTAAGGAGTACCATCCCTTCCGTTGCTGTTTCTCGAGCAACTTTTGCGCTGTTTGCCAGGTCTGGCTGATCAGTATGCTTCAACTTCTTGAATGCCGGCGTCTCTAAAACAATCTTAAGGACCCGTTCGACGTTTTGGTCCAATTGAGTCTTGCTTAAGGTTCCGTCAGCCACAGCTTTGATGATGGCCGTAACCTGATCGACCAGACCCGGCATTAGTAAGTCATTGCCGGCGAGCATCTGCTGAACCGCGTTGTTGCCTCCAAACCAATCAGACATCACGAAACCTTTGAAGCCCCATTCATCACGGAGCAACCTGGTAAGAAGATCATGACTCTGCGAGGTGTAGGTTCCATTAATAAGGTTGTAGGACGACATCACTGTCCATGGTTGGGATTCCTTCACTGCGATCTCAAAACCCTTAAGGTAGATTTCTCGCACAGCACGTTCGCCAACCACGGAGTTTGATTGCATCCGATTGAACTCCTGGCTATTGACCGCAAAGTGTTTGATTGAAGTACCCACTCCATTTGCCTGAACACCTCTTACAAAAGCCGCTGCGATCTTGCCGGCAATAAGCGGATCCTCTGAGTAGTATTCGAAGTTTCTACCACCGAGCGGATTGCGATGAATGTTCATTGCTGGTGCCAGGAGAATGTCGATGCCGTAATCACGAGCCTCGCTTCCCATCGCAAGGCCAATTCTATTTGCTGTCTCAATATCCCAGGACGAAGCGACTAAAGTGGCAATCGGGAATCCGGTTGCATAGTAGGTCTTTGACTTATCACCATTCCTTGTCGGGCTTATGCGAACACCAGCTGGACCATCAGAGAGCGTGAGTAAGGGAATGCCAAGACGGGGAATGGCGTGCGTGCGTCCGGCTGCGCCAACAACCATTTCAGGAACTTTCTTATCTTCATCCGAAGGTTGTGGTAGCCCCGGAATATTAACGTTGAAACCCATTCCTACCAGGAGCATGACTTTCTCCTCGGTGGTCATCGCGGCGACGATTTCCTTTACGCTATTCTTTCCCAGTTGTGGTGTTTCTGTTTGAGCCGGCGACGTCTTAAGCGGGGCCAGAAAAAGAGTAAAGATAAGGCCCAGCCTTACGAGGTGTGATGTGGACATAGTCGGTTCCTGTTTTTAGGTACTAGGGTTTTATAGGAAGTAGGACTCTGAAAGTCGTCCCGCGTCCCGGAGAGCTATCAATGGCTATTGTGCCTTCATGCGCATCAAGGATCCACTGGACAATCGATAATCCCAGGCCAGCGCCACCTAACTTCCGAGACCGAGCCTTATCGACCCGGTAAAAACGATCGAAGACTTTACTCTGATCCGCTTGCGAAATCCCAACACCCGTATCGCTTACAAGGATTTGTGCTCTTCCGTTGTGTCGTGTAAGTGAGACGTGAACTTCCCCACCTTCTGGCGTATATTTCACCGCATTATCAAGCAAATTCAAAATCATTCGCTTAATTAATTCATCATCGCCGCTCAAGACCATCGGAGCAGAATCTGTTTCAGTCTTCAGGTTGATGCTTTTACGTTTGGCAAGTACCTGTGCTGCTCGACCACACTCGCGCACTGTTTCATTCAATGAAACATCCTCTTTCATCAAAAAGGAGGGCGCTTCCAATGGTTGCCGAGCGAGTATAAATAACTCCTCGACAATGCGCGATAGAATCTCGGCTTCCTCCTTAATCAACTGCAGGGAAGCAACGTACTCTTCCGTTGATCGAGGCTTTTCCAACGACACTTCCGTTTCTCCTCGCAGGACGGCCAAAGGTGTTCGCAGTTCATGTGAGGCATCGGCAATGAAACGTTGTTGCTCGTTGAAAGCAGACTCTAGTCTTGAAAGAAGATCGTTAATCGTCAAACCCAACCGTCCGAGTTCATCTTTCGTGTTGCGAATATCCAGCCGTGAAGAAAGAGACTTAGCAGTTATGTTCCTGGTCTGATTGTTCATTGAGTCTATTGGTGACAGACTTTTGCGCGCCAGGAAATAGCCACCAACAGAAGCGAGGATCAAAATCAAGGGTACTCCCGCAAAGAAATCACGTCTCAGGTGGTGCAGACCTTCGTCGATCACGCTTAAAGGTTCCGCGACTGCGGCAAATCCGAGTTCTGGACTCGATGACAACGGAACGATTGCTACTCGTAAGCCATTGGCGGTTACAAAAGCACTACCATTCTCTCGAGCGTCATTCAACGCTTCTTGGGGTAATTGGATCGCATGTCCGGAAAAGTTCGGGGACCATGAGATCGCACGGCCTTCTGGTTCTGTGACTTCAATGTACCGGTTCGGAAAAACTAACTCGGTCAAAACCACCTCATTAGCTTTGGTTACTGATCGCTCTTCCTCTAGCTCTTCGAGATAAGCGCTTGCAACCGTCTGCGCAGTTGACCGCAGCGCTTCGTCCTGACGTGCGTAAAAAGTGCGGGCCGATCGGTAGTAAACAAGGAGCGCAAACGCGATCAATGAAATTGCGAGGACCGCTGCGTACCATAACGTCAGTCTTGTGCGTACAGAATGGAACATCTATTGGGTTTAAAAACTCCAGCTTAACCCAAGACTATACTGGCGAAGGCTACGATTGTAATCCGGGACTATGGTGGGCCAGTGTGAACCTCTTCCAAGATCATTCTCATCAACGGTGCCCGGGCTCTCGCGGTGATGGGCCTTATAGACATACTTGCCAATCCCGTATCCTATTAAACTCCCGACAACAGCATCTGAAATGTAGTGTTTGCCCGAAGTGAATCGCGCAACACTTACCGCTCCTGCAATTCCATAGGCAGCAACTTGGACCATGCGATGATCGCGATACTCGTTGGCGACTATCGTTGCCATGGACCAGGCTTGAATACTGTGTCCTGACGGGAATGAATCACCTCCGTCGAAAAACTCGCTACGTTCCACGCCAGTTTGTGGACGAACGCGCTGGGTAATTAGCTTCAGACCATTGCTTACAATCAGGCTGTTCACGGACCCTTCCGCTATCAGGATCCCGGTCTCCCGCGCGCGCGCATTATGCTGCTTACGTCCAACGGCGTAGAAAGTCGCGGCAATCGCACCCACTCCATAGATTGAGCCTGGTGCACTCATAATGCGGCTAGCCGTGCGCTGATCGTCAAACTTCGCTATCTCGTCACCGGTAATTCTGTCAGTTGTGAATAGTGCCATCGTACCAATACCCAAAGGGATCATCCACTTTGTATCACTGCGTTCGAGCCTCAGTGGTGCCGTCCAGATCGTCTTTTGGTCATGCCAAATGTTTTTGAGGAATTGTTTCTCGAGCGAAGGCGTTGGCGAAGGAGACGAAGTGGGCGTTTGTGCGCAGACTCCAAAGTGAATGAAGACGATTAGCAAGAGAGCCTTGGCGTAGAAGTAACCTTTTAGTACTTTCATAACTTAACTTCCTGTGAGTGTCTCTCGATCACGGAGGTGTTACCTGCTTAACACTAGCACTGCAAAAGAGCCAGGCTTTATGGTTCGTTGAAGCCTGCCACCGGGTGTCGTAGCTGGAGTTTCGGTAATTTCGGCTGCACTGAGAAAAATCTTTCGTGTCTTTGGATCAAAAGCCATTGTGCGCGCACTTGGTTGCGTTTTGATCGGGCCAGCGTCTTCGTAATCGTCAGCAGATTTCTCTCGAAAGATGTTCAATATACCTTCGCTACAAGAAAAGAAAATTAGTTTTGCCTGCGGATCAAATCCGGCGAAATCAACACCGCGACCGATCGGAAAACTAGCGATCACTTTCCCTGACTGCGCGTCCATCACCACCATCTTTGGCTCATTGCGGCAGCCAATAAACAGGCGTTTTGTTTTTGCATCGTAGGCCAGACCCGTTGGAGTCCTGGCAACACCAATCGGAAAGCGGGATTTCACTTCCAGCGACTTGGGATCGAAGGTGATGACCTCGTTTGTATCTTCCATGTTTACGTAGACAAGCCCGTCGGCCACGATTGCCGACTCACCATCACCTTCAACCTTGACTGTACCGACTACCTGGCCCGTCTTCGCGTCGATGGCAGTGATGTCATGCGTGCCATGATTGTTAGTGAAGATACGTTTAGTTGTGGGATCGTAATAGATGCCGTCGGGTCCTTTGCCGACATCGATCTTGTTAATTAATTTCAAGGTAGTGGGATCAAACATCGATACCTTATTTTCGCGCCCGTTGCTCGTGAAGCCATGCTTGAACTCGGGCGCCAGCGCGATCCCATGAACTCCAGGCGTATCTGCAATTGTTCCAATCAGCTTGCCATTATCAGCATCAACTACATCGACTTGAGTGCCGTGCGAAACATAAAGCCTTCGCGCAGAGCTATCGATGGTTATGTAGTCAAAGCCACCGTCTCCAGGAACTGGATACCGCGTTTCAAGTTTGTATGAGGAGTTTGTTTGCGTTATTAGGAGAGAAAATATTAGTCCGAAAAATACGATCATTAGGTCGACCATGAAAATCTCCTTTCTGGCAGTTAGTGGCCCAGAGAAAGTTAAGGTAAGCGACGTTTTCGCATCATTGCATAGACGGTTGGAGTAACGATCAACGACAGGCCAAGAGCCATCGTGAGACCACCAACCACGGCTATAGCAAGTGGTTGTAACAACTCGGAGCCGGCACCAAGCGCTAGTGCCAAAGGCAACATACCGAGCATCGCTGCCAGCGATGTCATCAACACAGGTCTGAAGCGTCGTCTGCCGGATAGCAGCAACGCTTGTCGAAGTGAATCCCCCGCATGGAGATGATCTTCAACCGCATCCAGCATAAGAATGCCGTTCTTGGCGACTATGCCGACAATCATGATCATTCCCATGAGAGAAACGACATTCAGCGTTGAACCGGTTATGAAGAGTGCTAGTAAGACTCCACTGAGCGCCAGGACTGCGCCGGTGACGATGGCAATCGGATGAGCAAACGATCGGAACTCAATTAGCAGGGTAATGAAGACAAGCAGCACTGCCAGGACAAGCGATAGTGCGAGTTCACGAAAACTTGCTTGTTGCTCTTGATAAAGTCCGCCATATTCAATTGTCATTCCTGGTGGTAGCTTGACGTTCTTCGCTAGTTGATTCTGAATTCGACTGATCGCCGACCCCAGGTCCGTACCCTCTAATCGACCGGTTACAGCAACCATCTGTCGCAGGTTTTCTCGCTCAATCTCAGCCTGGCCCTTGTCGTAATCGATGTCCGCAACCTGGTCCAGGCGAAATAATTGACCTGATGATGAACGAACTTGCAGTGCCTTAACTTTGTCGAGCGACGTACGCACATCAGCGGGGAAAATCACCCGCACGGAAATCAGCCGGTCCTGTTGCAAGATTGAAGACGCTGCCTCACCAGACATAGCAGTGGTAATCGTGTCGGCAATTTCTTTTGCCGTGACGCCAAACTGCGAGGCTCTCAAAGGATCGATATGAAAGGTAACTGCAGGACCGCTAATTACGACCCCATTGAGCGTATCTACAACTCCCGGCACTTCCTTTACAGCAGCTTCGACTGCATCCGCTTGAGTTTGCAGTGCGCCTGCGTCTTCACTGAAAAGTTTCACTTCGATCGGTTCAGGATTGCCCTGGAGGTCTCCAATAACGTCGGGCACGATGCCGACGAATTCAATATCCAGCGAGGGTTCTGCTTCAGAAATTTGTTCGCGTAAATCTTCGATTACTTCTTCAGTGCTGCGTTTGTGTCCGGCTTTCAATTTAACGGCGAAATCCCCAGTATTTGGTTCGGTGACAAACAGACCCAACTCTAATCCAGTGCGTCGTGAGTAACTCTCCACTTCTGGAGTCTTAATCAACAGTTCTTCGACATTTTGTAGCATTCGATCTGTTTCGGCCAGCGATGATCCGGAGGGCGCGAGATAGTCGAGTACGAAGGCGCTCTCATCGAATTCAGGTAGGAATTCCGAGCCAAGCGATCGATAAAGAACGTAGGAAACGGTGAGAACTCCGACAATCACAACCACTACTACCCATTTGTTATCGAGTGCAAAGCCAAGCACGTCTTCGTAACGTCGAATAATTGTGCCCAGAATTCTCCCGTGGGTTTCCGGATCTTTCGTGCCGATGGGTTTAGCTTTAACCAAACGCTCGGCTAGTACTGGTGTAAAAGTCAGTGCAAGCACCAGCGAAGTCAGTAAAGCAACTGACATCGTAAGTGCTAATGAACGGAAGAACACACCGGTAACACCCGTTAATAATGTGAGCGGGAGAAAAACTACGACAGGAGTTATTGTTGAACCAATGATGGGCACGGTGATTTCGGAAACTGCACTTTGAACAGCTTCGCGTCGCGACTGTCCCCTGGATAGATGTGTGTAAATATTTTCAACGACCACGATTGCGTCGTCGATCACTAAACCTATCGCTGCGGCCACACCGCCGAGAGTCATTAGGTCGAAGCTGAGACGCGCTAGCCACATTGCCAGGAAGGTGACAAGCACTGTTACCGGAATCACGAGAATTGCGACGAACGTGGTTCCCCAGTTACGTAGGAATGCATAAAGGATTACCACCGACAGTAAAAGGCCGATGAGGATCGAGTCGCGGACAGAATTGATCGATTCGCGAACGAGGAGCGACTGATCATAGTAAGCAGTGACGCGGACATCTTTGGGAATCTGCGCGCGCATTGCGTTCAATGCCGCCTTTACTTCATCGACAACCTCAACGGTGTTTGCATCTGGCTGACGATTTACGTTCACCAAAGCAGCTCGATGACCGTCGGCGGTAACCATCGTGTACTGCGGCTCGACACCGACAGCTACGGTGGCTACATCAGAAACCAGAACGGGAGCGTTGTTTATCGAAGCAACAACTATGCTATTGAGTTCCTCTGGGCGCTTCGCTTGACCGCTCACCAGCGCTAACTCGAGTTGATGATTTTCTTCGATTAGACCCGGAGAGACGATAATGTTCGAGTTGCGAACTGCCTCAACAACTTGTTCGGCCGAGACGTTGTGAGCGGTCAGACGTTCAGGATCGATCGTTACGTGAAATTCTTTTGCTTTTCCACCGGCAACACCCACAATTGCAACTCCAGGTAAGCGCGCGAGTTGTGGCCGGATGATGTACGTTGCGATATCTCGAAGCGACGCTTCGTCACGCTTGTCAGAAGTCAGGCTGTACCCGGTAACCGGAAAGACCGCAAAGGTTAATCTTTCGACGTTTCGAATTTCGGCTGTCGGCGGCAAGCTGGAAAGGAGTTGAGATAGACGCGCCTGGACCAGTTGTAACTCCTGAACGATGTTCCCATGCCAGTCGAAGTAGAGATTGATTTCTGAAGACCCGCGTGCGGTTTTTGATTTGATTCTGGCGATGCCGGGAATTCCGTTCATCGCTTCTTCTATAGGTCGGGTAACTGAAACTAGCGTTTGTGACGCAGGTGCTTCGCCGTTATCAACAATGATGACGATGCGAGGAAAATCAGTTTGTGGGAGGATTGCGATAGGGAGCTGTTGCGTTGCGTAGAGCCCAGCCGCACACAGTAAGACAACGATAACGACGATTGCTCGGGATTGATTTGAAATGATGCGAGCTAAGGGCATTGATGTCCAAGATCTTGAGATCGGATTTAAGATTTCAAATTTCAGATTTCAGATTGGCACGGTGAGCTGGTTCCAAAATAGCCATTGAGAAATGTCAAATGACATATGGAAAATGTTCTGTGTCTAAGGTTCTTTCTTCTCCTCTTTCTCTTCCTCCTCGGTAGCGACTTCAACTTTGGTTCCATCGGGTAGCGAGTAGTTACCTTCAATCACTACCGTCTCTCCTCCTTTAAGACCTTCTACGATCTCAATCTTGTCGGTTGTGCGATTGCCGACAGTAACCTTGGTTTCGTGCGCCACATTTTGCGCATCGACAATCATTACTGTTCCCTCAGTCGTGTTACTGGCCTCAAGCGTTACTGCCGAAACCGGAACTACGATGGCGTCCGCTTTCGAATTTGCGAAAACTGTTACCTGGGCGGCTCCATTCGCTCTTAAGTGTCCGTCGCTGTTTCCGAGTGTTACCCACACTTCCACAGTGCGATTGGCTGGATCACTGGAACGCCCCAGGAGTGTTATCTGACCTTTCATTTCTTCTGCGGACGTATCAGTGGGTATAACTGCGGCTGGGTCTCCCGTTTTTAGTTGGGCGGCCACCGTGTCAGAAAATGGAGCTTTAACGATTACAGTGCTCGTGTCGGCAATCGTAACGAGCTTTCCGCCCGCAGAAGCGAATTCACCTTCATACTGGAACTGGTCAGTGACGACACCTGTGATAGGAGAACGAATTGTTGCGTAACTTAACTGTGCGTCCAACGTTGCGAGATGTTGTTGTGCCTGTGCCGTGCGTGCTGCAGCGAGCGTTCGGTCGTTAGGGTTTAGGGAATGTGTTCTTAGTGCTACTGTCTGTTCTTCTAACCGCAGTTCATCTTCGGCCGTTGTCAGCTCGAGTTGCGAAGCTTCAAGATCCTTTTTCGATATCCCACCCTTTTCATAGAGCGTTCGTCGTCGTTCGTAAATTGCGCGGGCGTTATTTACCTTGGCGCGAGCATCGAGTAGTGCTTTTTGATCTTCGGCGTTTGTTTTGGGTATGGTGCCCGTAATAAGACTTCGTTCATTCGCGCGTGCCTCGTTTAGGGCGGCGACGGCTTCGGCGCGTTGCGCCTGTAGATCGCGCGATTCGAGAACGGCGATGATATCGCCCGCATGAACCACCTTATTCTTGAGCAATGCCATTTGTTTGATTTGCGCGTTGATCTTGGCACCGACGTCTGCCTTTTCACGCGGCCAGATGGTGCCAACTGCGGAGATCTGTGAGGAAATACTTTCTCTTTCAGCTTTAGCTACCTTCACACTTACTACCGGTGTGACTTCTGCTTCACTCTCAGATTTCCGCCAGCGCGAAACAATCAACACGATCAACAGCAGGCCTATAAAAACGAGAGCGACCGCGGTTGCACCAATGATGAGATTGCGCCGACGAGTTGTTGACGACTCCTCAATTACGTCTTCCTCGACAACTACAACCTTATCTCGATCTTTCTCAGAGTCAGGGTTCATGTTCATCGTTGACCTGTTGACTGCTTCAGTCGTGACAGAGCAGTTTGATAGTCGAATATTGCCTGATATAGAGCGCTTCGTTGTTCAACCAAGGTTGTTTGCGCATCGGTTACCTCCACAATTTGCGCCTCACCGGCCCGGTAGCGAGCGATTGATGCATTCAAGTTGTCCTGAGCTTTGTTTACACCGTCGCGCGCTAGAGTTATCCGCGAGGCGGCGCCAGCAGCTTGGGCGCGCGCGGCATAAAACTGTTGAGTAAAACCCCGGAGCGCCTGGAGCCGATCATTTTCCGCGGCTTCCGCCCGCAGTCGAGCCTGATTTTCACGACTGCGACTGGCGCCCCAATCGAAGATCGGAATATTCAAACTAATTGCAGCGGAAACTCCAGTGTGTTCCTTGAGCCTTGGTCCTTTTAGAGAATCAGTATCAAACCCACCGTTGATCGAGTAGGACAGCGACGGTAAGCGCTCGGTGCGAGCAATCTTGATCTCTTGTTGGTCCGCAATGCGTTGTTGTTGAAATTGAATGAACTCGGGACGTTTCTCAATGTCATCAATCCTGAAACTCAGGTACTCGGAACCAACCGGTAGGGCGAGTGCTAGATCGGTTGTAACGATAGGTCTACTGAATTCGTAACCAACAAAGACACGTAATGCTCCGGCGGCCAACTCTTCGTTGACACGCGCACGTTGCAACTCATCACGACGAGTGAGTGTTTGCAGTTGTGCACGAGTTAGATCGACTGGAGCCACTTCACCACCACTTAAAAGTAGCGAGGTGATGTGCTCAAATTCCTCAGCCGCAGACAAGTTCCCTTCGGCAGCCTTGTTTTGAGCGATGGTCAGGGCGAGACCGAAATAGGCCTCTATGACCGCCTGGGTGAGTGCGGCTTTTGCCACATCAGTTCCTGCATGCGCAGCAGCAAGTAGTGCTCTGTTTTTTGCGAGGGTTGCTCGCAGTCTTCCAGCAACATCAAAATCGCCTGAGACATTTACAAGACCCTCATAGGCGCTGATCGCATCATTCGCAATGAAGCTTGGAGCGCGCGGTTCACCCGGTGGCAGGCCAAGCGCAGGCGACGTGTAGATGTAGCTCAAAGGAGCGCTTACTTTTGGTAGGAACGCGGCGCGAGCCTGTTTCACATCTTCAGCAGAAGCTCGCTCATTTAGTAATGCACTCTGAAACGAGGATGCCTGAAGATTTGCGAGGCGCAATGCTTCATCGAGGGAAATTGGTGCGGTGTTTTGCGGAGTTTGTGCGAATGCTGACGTAAAGACACATACGGCCGTAACTAGTACCGCAAAGGGGACTACCTTCGGTCTCGCATGCTTCGCCATATTTGATCGTTGGTCGAAAGCGAGTATACGTGGCCGAACCTTAATGGAAGATTAATAGACTTTGGCGTTTTATTGGCGCGATTCGAGGATGTAGCCTTCACCACGACGAGTGTGCAAAAGCTTTGTGCTGTGGTGTTCATCGATCTTCTTGCGTAGCCGATTCATATAGACTTCTATACTGTTTGAAAATGGATCGAACGAGTCGTCCCAAACATGTGCAGCGATTTCAGCGCGTGAGACCAATTGGCCGGCGCGACGCGCGAGATACTCGAGCAGTGCATATTCTTTAGCGGTGAGTTGTAGATCGCGATTCGCTCGTGAAACACGATGACTTGCAGAGTCGACGATCAAATCTTCAATCTCGAAAATCGCGGGACGTAGTTGTGAGTCGCGGCGCAGAAGCGCGCGAATCCGAGCGATTAGTTCTCTGTAAGAAAATGGTTTGGTTAGATAATCGTCGGCGCCTGCATCGAATCCCGTGAGCCGGTCATCAATCGATGCGCGCGCCGTTAGCATCAATATTGGAGTTGCAACTCCACGCTCACGCAACTCCCTACAAACTTCAAAACCATCCTTGCGTGGTAGGAGAACGTCAAGAATGATTAGGTCATAGTCGTTGATCGCAGCTTGATATACTCCAGCATCTCCGTCGGTAGCGAGGTCGACTGCATAGCTTTGTTCGCGTAATCCTTTGGCGATCACGTTCGACATTCGCGGATCATCTTCTACGACGAGAATACGCATTTTAGTAGCGAATTCATTTTACAGATTTTTGCGGTCGGGAGTAGCAATCGAGAGTAGAGTTTGGAAATCCCCACACGGCAGTGTCAGTGGTGTCAGCTCATGCCTTTAGTAACCCGCCTATTCTAAACACGGACGCTGGTCCTGGGAGCGCAGTCGTCCTCGCCTGCCAGCTTTCCAAACACTAACCTCTGATC
>JBKPQV010000656.1:0-9723 GCA_046734235.1 Acidobacteriota bacterium | reverse complement strand
ACCGCACGGGCTCTTAGCAACCAAGCGTCGTGGACGATCTGCTGCACCTCTTACCGAGTGCTTCACTAGAAGCATCGATGCTAAAACGAGGCAACAAAGTTATTTTGGAACTGACATGCTTCAACATACAAGCGTCGGGTCGCCTCAATTCTGTAGCACTTAAGATATGACGCGACCCGACGCTACCGCGTGACGGTACCGACTTCTGCGCCCTAAGAGTTAGTGATTGCAATACGCTCTAAAGCATATCGGACACACACAACCAACAATCTTCACTCAACGCCGCGTTTTGTTTTTTGTTCCCAAAAGCGCGTTCAAAGCGATCGCGAATGTGCCACGCCAGCTAAGTCAGCCTCACAGACTACGTAACTGTATTGTTTCGGCCTACGAATGTTCGAAAAAGCCACTGACCGTCGGTCTGCAAGCGGTCGAATCCCCACATTTTTAACGGCACGAGTGTTGAAAGTAAGGAGCTTGTGTCGGACCGTAACCAGTAATCGACACAAACAAGGAGGAGATTTCTATGACGAAGACGACTACTAATCATGAAGAAATTCGCCAGTGGGTTTCGGAACGCGGCGGATATCCGGCGCGGGTCAAGGGAACCGACGAGAGTGGCGGCAGTGGAGTGCTGCGAATTGATTATCCGGGCTTCTCCGGCGAGGAAACGCTCGAAGAAATTACCTGGAAGGAATTCTTCCAGGGTTTTGAAAAGAACAAGCTTGCGTTTCTATATCAAGACGAAACAAATAAGGGTAAAGAAAGTCGTTTCTCGAAACTAATAGACCGAGAGTCAAAGGGACACTGAGGTTTTGAGTCGAGAAAAATGTTTGGAAGTTTGCGTTAAACGATTCGACCCCCGGGAAGAATTTCAGTTGTCGCCCTTCTTCGTCAAATCCAGAACCAACGTGATCTCTTGTCGAGTATCTTCTGGAATGGAGACGGACTGTTGGATCCTCGGAAGATTTGGCAGGGGATCACCGTTATTAGGGAAGATAAGTAAGTTAACCTTGTAGTTGCCCTGTGAGACGCCCTCGATATTGAACTGCCCACGCGCATCTACGTTCGCGTGCTTCGCAAACCACCACTCATCTGGTGAAGCGCCTTCGCGAATGATCTGGACTGTCATATAGACGTTCAAAGGAAGCGCGCCACCTTTTATCTCAACGTGGCCTGCAAGTACGCTGGTGCCGTAAGTAAAGCTGAGCCGAACACCCGTGATTTGCTCTCCTTGCGCGACATCAAGCTCTTTGATTTCTACACCGTTGCGCTCGATGCGAGCTAGTGTGAAGCCTTTCAGCTGAGGAGGAATGAGCGCGATGATTCGCGTCCTGCCTGGCCTCACTCCATCAATTCTCAACGTGCCGTTTGCGCCGATCTTGCCGATACCACCGCCTTGCATAAGCATCATCATTATCGCAGCCGTGTCTTGCGCCACTCCTTCCGCTCGGAGCTGGGCTTGTGACAGCCGCCCGACCAAAGCCGAGTTACGTGTGCCTTCGATCTCGACTACACCTGTGATGGTTGCTCCCCGAATCATCTTGATTTCAAGTCCGGTGACGTTATCTTCAGCAATATCAAAAGTGACCCGGTCGGAATAGAGAGCACTTTCCCCGGGACTATAGACATAAGCGATGTAAGCATTGGGCGACAGCCCTTCGATTTGGAATTCACCTCTTAAATTGGTGGTAATGTCCCCCATTCTGAAGCTCGATCCGGCCGCCTTAGCAAATTCGCACCCGATCGTGACGCCAGAAAGAGGTTTGCCTGTTTCAGCGTCAATTACATGACCCGATGCCGTATAACTTTTTGGTGCGCGCGCGAGCTTGATATCGACATTTTTTGCTTCGCTCCCAGGCTTGACCTCGACGACCTTGGCGCTTGATTCGTCAACGGCGTCGGGATGGTAGGTGCGCTTATACAAACCGCGATTGCCTATGGGCTGTACAGCATCCTCGCTCGAAGCGCCCACGCCAATAATGTACCGTCCTGGTTCGAGGCCGAATATGCGGTACATCCCACGATCATCGGTCTGCCATGCCAACATCTGGTTGGCCGCGGATTTGTCGCGCTTACCCTGCTGGTCAAGTCGAAAAGCTCCGACTCCCTCGGCGATTACAGGAGTACCGTATTCGTCAGTAACCTTGCCGCTAATTACAGCTCCACGCACCAATGAAAAATCCAGGTTCTCGATCTGTTCTCCGTCAGCCACATCGACGGTTTTGCCATACCCGGATGCGAAACCGCTCTCACTCTCAATCACGTATGCAGGAGCGTAGACCGAGATGCGATACATACCCGCTGCCAAATTTGTGATCTGGAATTGGCCATCAGCGTTGGATTTCGCAGTGAGAGTGAGCGATTTGGAGCCGGACGCGATGTTCTGACCCTCTTGTTTCTTGAGCATCACCTGAACACCCGCGACGGGTTTTCCATCGATGAGGATTCGACCGGAAACTTTGGCGTTAGCTTTATTCGCCGCGGGTGCCTGTGCGATTGACGCAGTCTCTATCGCGAGCAGCAAAAAACAAAGCGTCAAAAGGAAAGTAATGATGCGCTCTATCTTCATTTGCGACTGCTGACAATATACCGCAGTACCGTCGTTTGGGTTGCTTCGACCAGCACGTTTGCCTTTCCAGGAACGCATCCGCGACTTGGATCTCCTTACATTTAGAATTATTCTAAGACAAATGAATTTGCAATCCTCGGGACTGACGAGACAGCGCGGGACTGTTCTGCAAGTTATCCGCGAATCGGAAGGGCATCTGAACGCGAACGAGGTGTTTGAGCGCGCGCGACAGCTGTTGCCCGGTATCTCGTTCGCTACTGTCTACAATTCGCTTCGTTACTTACGGAACGAAGGACTGATAGGTGAGGTTCGGTTCGGCTCGGCTTGTACCAGGTATGACCGCAACCTGAAACGGCATGATCATGCGATCTGCAACCGGTGCGGGAAGCTCGTGGATCTTGAACTCTCGATCCCCGACGCACTAATTAGACAAGCTGCCAAACGTTCAAAATTTGAGGCCGGTTCGGTCGAAGTCACGCTGCGTGGTCTGTGTCCTGAGTGCAGATGAAACGCACAAGGCAACGTTTCGAGACTAAGCGGGAACGTTTTCACCTGATTAGTTTCGTCAACCCAAATTTGATGGAAGGAAGTGAATGATGGAAAGCAATGGAAACAACAAAGATTCAAATGGATGTCCCTTTAGCGGAGGAGCCAGGCCTAACCGTATATCGAACCGACACTGGTGGCCCAACTCCCTTGACTTAAATCCCTTGAGACAAAACTCTTCGCTATCCGATCCGATGGGAGCAGATTTTAACTACGCGGAAGAGTTCAAAAAGCTCGATTTGAATGCTGTCGTCAAAGATCTCCACGCGTTGATGACTGACTCTCAGGATTGGTGGCCGGCTGACTTTGGTCATTACGGCGGGTTGTTCATTCGATTGGCCTGGCACAGTGCGGGTACTTATCGCATTACTGATGGGCGCGGCGGCGCTGGTGGTGGTCAACAACGCTTCGCACCTCTCAACAGTTGGCCTGATAACGCCAACCTCGACAAAGCTCGACGGCTCTTGTGGCCTATCAAACAAAAATACGGTCGCAGGATTTCGTGGGCCGACCTTTTTGTTCTGGTCGGGAATGTCGCCCTCGAGTCGATGGGCTTTAAGACGTTTGGCTTTGGTGGCGGGCGAGCCGACACATGGGAACCACAAGAGCTTTTCTGGGGACCCGAGGGGACCTGGCTCGGAGATGAACGATACAGCGGCGAACGCGAGCTACATCCGTCGCTCGGTGCAGTGCAAATGGGCCTCATCTATGTTAATCCGGAAGGCCCGAACGGCAACCCCGATCCCGTCGCAGCTGCTCATGACATACGCGAGACCTTCGCTCGCATGGCGATGAATGATGAGGAAACGGTCGCCCTAATTGCCGGCGGACACACCTTCGGTAAGACCCATGGCGCTGGTGATCCTTCATTTATCGGTCCTGAACCGGAAGGTGCAGTAATTGAAGATCAAGGTCTAGGCTGGAGGAGTAAGCATGGTACCGGCTTCGGTGCTGACACGATCACTGGAGGTCCGGAGGTTATCTGGTCGCAGACCCCGACAAAATGGAGCAACAACTACTTCGAAAATCTTTTCAAGTTTGAGTGGGAACTTGAGAAGAGTCCGGCCGGCGCCCAGCAATGGCGCGCAAAAGACGCCGAAGCTTCGATTCCAGATCCACATAATCCTTCAAATAAGCGCGTGCCAACAATGCTGACAACGGATCTTTCTCTCAGGTTTGATCCAGCTTATGAAAAGATCTCGCGACGCTTTTTAGAGCATCCAGATGAATTCGCGGATGCGTTTGCTCGTGCGTGGTTTAAGCTCACTCACCGTGACATGGGACCAATTCAGCGATACCTCGGACCACTCGTGCCGCGAGAAACGTTGATCTGGCAGGATCCAATACCTACGGTCGATCACGAAGTGATCACCGAGCAAGATATCGCCTCCCTGAAAAAGCAGATTCTTGATTCGGGATTGTCGGTTTCGGAACTGGTTTCAACTGCCTGGGCTTCGGCGTCGACTTTCCGCGGTTCAGACAAGCGAGGCGGTGCGAATGGTGCTCGAGTTCGCCTCGAGCCGCAGAAGAATTGGGAAGTCAACAATCCGACCCAACTCTCCAAAGTGCTGGAAAAGCTTGAGAGCATTCAAAACGACTTCAACGGTCAGTCTGGTAACAAGCGGGTTTCCCTCGCAGACTTGATTGTACTTGGTGGCTGCGCTGCCGTGGAGAAGGCTGCCAAAGATGGCGGTTACAACGTGAACGTTCCTTTCACTGCGGGTCGCATGGACGCCTCGCAGGATCAGACCGACGTGGCTTCGTTCGCGCCGTTGGAACCAAAAGCTGACGGCTTTCGCAACTATTTCACTGGCGGACAACTGATGGCACCCGAGGAGGCGTTAATTGATCGCGCGCAACTGCTGACGCTTTCAGCACCAGAAATGACCGTCCTGATCGGCGGCCTGCGAGTTCTCGGCGCGAACGCTAATGGATCCAAACATGGCACTTTCACTAAACAGCTTGGAGTGTTGACAAATGATTTCTTCGTCAACCTGTTGAGTATGGGAACGACCTGGCAGCCAAATGGTGCGGATGGTGTGTATGAGGGGCATGACCGGAAGACGAATGATCTGACCTGGACAGCTACGAGAGTCGACTTAATCTTTGGTTCGCATTCCGAGCTTCGAGCACTAGCCGAAGTCTATGCATGTGCGGATTCGAAGGAGAAGTTTGTGAACGACTTCGTCGCAGCCTGGAACAAGGTAATGAATCTCGATCGCTTCGATTTGGCGTGATCAAGTTCAAAATTAGTTCGACAGTAAAAATGGGGCGGTCTGAAAACAGACTGCCCCTTTTTCGAGCACGAGTTAGCGAACTAATTTGCGAGCGTTCGGTAATACGGCATTCACGCTGTTTGGAAAGCTGACTCATCCCAATCTTCCATCTGGTGCATCCATTTACGAAATGGTTTAGGTCTAAGTAGTTACGTCTCAAATCGTTAGAGATCTGCAACTAATTTCTAACAAAAGGACTGAAATAGACACGGTTCCCCTTTGGCATCTTGATTGCCCGTTAAGTTGGGCAGCGAGCAAAAGGAGACAATTATGAAGAATAGTTTGCTAATGAAAAGATTAATCGCAGTGGCCTTTAGTATTTCTCTCCTTGCTGGAATTGGATTAGCTTCGAGTTCTACTGCCCAGGCGCAGTGGCAACAGGATCCGTGGCAGCGGGAACGGATACGGCGCCAACGAGAATATGAACGTGAGCAGCGCCGCCGACAGCAAGATGCCTACGATCGTTACGGCAATGATCGGTATGGCTATGGCTATGGCAATTCTTATGAGCTTCGTCAGACTGCTTTGAACGCAGGTTATAACGAAGGAATGAAGGAAGGCCGTAAGGACCGCATGCGCGGGGAGCGTTTTGAGTACCGTGACGAAGAGGACTATCGGAATGCAAACACTGACTACAGTTCGAGGTTAGGGAACCGAGATCTGTATAGACAGTTTTTCCGACAGGGATTTGCTAACGGTTACTCGGATGGGTATAGAGGTTACTAAGAACGTTCTTTAGTTAAATTAACCTCTGGACGGGATCGGAGTTTCGGCAACGCCGGGATCCGATCCCGTTTTCGTTTCTCTTTATGAAGCTGAATCTCCTGATGTCCCTTACGTGCGAATAGTTTTTCGCATTGCTACGAACTTAAGCATCTCTTTGCCAGCTGGGTAAGTAAAATTCTCCACAGCTTCATATCCCATGGCCTGGTAAAAGGGGACGCCCGGAAGCGTGGCCATCAGCTCAAGCGCGCGAAAGCCGGCGTTGTGTGCTTCTGCTTCACAGTGCATCAGTAACGCTTTGCCGACACCGTGCCTGGTCCAGTTTGGATGCACAAAGAACGCACGGATCTTGGCAGCGTCTCGCTGTGGGTTGAGTTCACCAGTTTGCCGTGAATGTGCCTGGTCGCCTCCGAACAATGTTTTTCGGCGGCTCCAGCCACCACAACCTATAAGCTGGGCGCCAACTTCAGCCACAAAATAAGTTCTATCGCTGATCAACTCCGAGTCAACGCCAAAGATAAAAGACGTTGCTCCTTCGATCTGTTCATCACTGTAATGGTCTCGGCTTAACTCACGCGCAGAGCAACGGATCAACGCGGCAATTGCCTCAGCGTCCGAAGCCTTTGCAACTCTGATTCTGTAATCCATTTCGTTGTTTGTTTATGTTCGTACGATTCGTGGATCGTCTATAGTGTAACTTTAAAGCAGATAACGAAATGAAACTTCTTCTCTGTGTCTCGGCGTTCTCTGCGCCTCTGTGTTTAAACGTCCTTGGCCAACCTTTTAACGCGGAGAAGCAGAGTACACCGAGACGCAGAGAATTTCTAAGAAGACACGAAAGCTCAAATCTGACACTCCATGAAGCTGAAGCTTATGGCGTCTAAAGAGGGTTTCGGTATTAAAGCTAGCGAAGAAATTGAAACTCCATGAAGCTGAAGCTATGGTGTTTTTTTGTTCTCAGCTTCTGAGTATGCGATTCGATGCCCTACGCTCCGACACAACTCTCAACCTTTCGGGCGCGCGCCCTAATTCTTTGTTCAATTGCTGGGGCCGTACTTGTTGGTCTCTATCTGCTTAGGTATCCCACAGTTAGAGCAACGATCTTAGATCCGTCAGGCACGTTCCAATACTTCGTGCCCCTGATGGTTCCGATGATCGCGTTCATGGTCGATCGAGTCGAACACGTTCGAGAAGCAAACTTCTTTCAACATGGCGTTGATTTTTTAGTATTCGGACTTGCGGTAGGAAGAGTGGCAGGAAATGTTCCTCATATCTCCGGCCATGCTCTGCTGCTCAGCTATGCGCTTTTGAGTTCGAGATCTAAATTTGTTCCCGTTACATCGATACTCGTACTGGCCCAAACGTTTTACTTGAAATATCACGTGTGGGGTGACTTTAATACGCCCACGTGGGGAATGGTCTTGGGAATCTCGTTGGCTTTTTAGTTTCTCGTTTCGGCATCCGGTTGGATCAGGTCAGGAGAGTTTAAGAATACATCCGCAGATTACGCCGATTGCGTAGCGCGGCCTAAGGCGTGCTGCGTAATCGGCCTAGTCTGAGGAATCGGTGGATTAGAAGGGTCATCACCGCTCGGCATCACCACGCACCGAGCGAACTCCAAACACCGTCGCAGTTTCATTCCCACCGCTTGCCTGAAACCTCACAGTGACCTTCTTTTTGTCTTTGATTAGCTCGTCGGGAAGTTTGTACTCCACGTCGAAGAATTTACCGGTTGCGCTGCCTGGCGGACTGCGATCAATCGTTTGTTCTCCAAGACGCTGACCGTCAACAATTACGTCGCCGGATCTTTTTCCTCGTTCGTCAGTATTGTAAGTCACTAACAACGTAACCGGTTTGCCTGAGTCCACCGGAAGGTCGTATGAGAACCATTTTTTGGTTCGACGACCGGGCCGACCGGTCATTCGATCCTGGTTTGTGTCTTCACCTTGTTGATTGAAGGCTTTCTCTTTCTCCTGATCTCCAGGTGCAATAAAACCTATCGTGGCAGCTTCTAACCTCTGCTGCTTCTTTTGCGCAGCAGCGAGGTCTTGAAGTTTCTTACTCCAGACATCTGTCGAGTAAAGATCGAAATAGACGCCATACATCCGACGATGCAAACGATAAAACGGCACAAACTCCAACTCTTTTTCTTTATCGTCCAGCGTTCGTCCTACGTTGACGGTTTGAAATACACCGAGCTTGTCTGCTACCGGCTGTAACCATTCGCCAACAGCTTTATCGGAAGCGACAAGTGAAGGAACTGGTTCAGCTGGTCCACCGCGACGCTCTGGTCCGAGGTCTCCGGCAAGAACTAGTGGACCCCACATTAAGGCTGCAATGTTCTTATTGTCTGGTACTGGTTCAAGGTGAAGAGTTTTTGGAAGAGTTAGATTAACTGAATCGCCGGTCTTCCACGTTCTCTTTATCTCAACGTACGAACCTGGTTTTGCGGTAGTTGTGAAAGCCTTGTCATTGACCTTAACTGCAAACCCGTCTCCGGCCCACGCTGGGCGCCTCAAAGCCAGCGTGAACTGTTTTGGTTTTTGTAATGTTAGTTTTAGAGTCGCAGTATCGCCTTCAGGAAAACCAGTTTCCATGCCGACACTGGCTCCTGCTTCTTTCCATTGCGCGGTTGACGGCACGTAAAGATTTACCCAAAAACGATCATCCGCTTCATAGTAGATTCCATCGCCATGTAGTCCGTGACTTTCCATGCCACTACCTACACAACAAGTGAAGCTGCGCGACATGTCCTGATATTCATGTCGGACTCCACGTCCGACTGGAACCATATAACAGGTCCGTCCATCTTCAGGATCTATCGAACCGAGAACGTGATTGAAAAGTGCGCGCTCTTCAAACTCTGCATACTTGATGTCGGGATTCAATGAAAAGAGTGTGCGCGTCATCTTCAACATGTTGTAGACGTTACAACTTTCGTCAGTGCGACCATCAACTCGTTCCGCCAGCTGGTCTGGAGGGCCAAAGTATTCATCTTTGCCATGTCCACCAGTTGCGTAACTGTGATCGTTCACGACGATATCCCAGAAGTACTCAGCGGCGACGCCATCACTCTGCTCACCTGTGTACATATATTGTTTCAGAACGCCAAGCATTTTCGGTACCGCAGTATTTCCGTGTTGCCCGGCCAGTTTGTCCTCGCGTTTTTTGAGTGGATCGACGAACGCGTGATGATCGAAATGATGAGAGAGGGTAAGCCAGCGCTGGTTTCCGGTATCGGAATATAAATCTGCGAGCACCTCGTTCATGCCACCAAACTCGGTGTTAAGCATTTTCTGAGTTTGTTCCGGGTTGAGCTTTAACATAATCGACTCAGCCCATGCTGCGTACTTAGTCTCCAATTCGAGTGCGGTGCGGTTTCCGGTATACCGGTAAGCGTCGCGGAGTCCGGCGAACGTTTTGTGCAACGTGTACCACGGAGACCAGAGTCCGTTCAGATCAAAGAACGACGACTTAATATTTCCGGCGGTGACTTCAGCAAACTTTTCGCGCAGCCCGTCAAGAGCACCGAGATAGCCATCACCATTTTTATCCTGGACTTCCTTCAATTCCTTGACGATGTAGTCGGCCCGCTCTTTGAACCTCACG
>JBKPQV010000655.1:0-6663 GCA_046734235.1 Acidobacteriota bacterium | reverse complement strand
CCATTCGCTACTGCGCTGAGATCGCTGTTGCCAAGTTCGCATGCCTGAACTGTCGTATTGTTGGCCGCCGTCGAAAGCGTAATTCCGTTATTAATAAAGCCCATTGACCTGATGCGCAATGCTTTAATAACGCAATTGGGCGCAGTTATGCTGAGACCTGATACATGATCACCACTCACCGAGCTGCCGTGAATCGTGACGAGTGGCGTGCCCGTGTAGTTTGGCGCTGTCGTGCCATCGATGGTTACCGTGTCGGTGATTCTCAATTCTTCATTCGGCTGTCGCTCCAGATTAATCGTGCCCGCAATATTGAAATTGATCACATCATCACCTGGGGTCGCATTTGCTTCGAGAATCGCCTGCCTCAATGAGCCTGGTCCATGATCATTAGAGTTAGTTACTACAAAAGGTGGCTTGAAGATGTTAAATGCCGGGCTAAGCGCCGGCAGTATGCCGGCTGCTTGGGCCTGCAGGACAAATCCATTCCGGACCTGATCAATTGAGAGATCATCAAAAGTCGCGATGCCATTCACTGCATTACGAGTAAGTGAGCCCGAAAGGTTAGCCCTGGAACTGTTGTTCTGAATTGTCAACGTGATCGCGTTGGTGGCTCCGGTGATTGTGCTACCACTAGGGTCCTGAATAGCGACTTGAACTGCGGGAGTGATAATTCCGTCTACAGGCGTGTTTACTGGTGGAACAACAAACGCCAATGTCGTTCCCTGTACTGTTGCGCAAGCAGAAAACTCGGAAGTATTTCCTTGCGCATCGGTCGCCGTTGCAGTAATGAACTGCCCGGCAAGGGCCATTGGAATACTGGCGCTGAATGCAGCGTTATTACTCGCATTTGTTGTGTCATTAATAGTTCCAATGTAGGTGCGCCCTTGGCCGTTGCCTGAGGTATCACAGCTTGGGCTGCGGTAGAAATGAATCGCAAATGGAGAGGAAGCAATCGAATTGAGTGTCCCTTGGATGGTTGAAGATCCGCCGTTTGTTGTAAGAGAAGTAATTACTGGAAAGTTCTGCAGCTTGTTTGGACCTGTGTCTGAATCGTTAGTGTCGTTTGTGGTGACGCCATCACCTCCAAGGTCAATGCCCAAGCCGTTGTTTGAATTAATAGAGTTCCCAACGATTTGATTTCCCGCTACTGGGCCAATTATCCGAACACCATCGGCATTGTTGAAAGCAATAATGTTCGCTGCGCCTGCGGCAGTATCGCCAATGACATTATTTTTGCTGACAGCTGCTCCTATTCGTGTCATGGAGACACCCGAGCCTCCATTGCCTAGCGCGGCAATACCATCAGCGGCAACTCCGATGTGATTTCCCTGAATCACATAACGATCTATGAAGGTGGTAGGCGAGTCATAGATGATTTCGATGCCGTCGCCGACATTCCCGGAAATAAGATTGCCGGCGCCTGGCGTTGTTCCTCCAATCGTGGCACCACCGAGTATCGCTCGAATGCCCGACCGCCCATTTGGAATCGCGAGGTTTCCACTGGCGTTCGTGCCGATATAGTTACCGAGTATCAAACTGGGCGGAGTATCGTCGAACGAGTTAATTACAAGAGCGTCCCTGGCGTTTCCGGAAATTACATTGCGTTGTGCTGTCGTCGTCCCACCAATCACATTGCCAGCTTTTAGCACCAAAATCCCGTCTCTATTTGGATGGGCTAAAGAACCCGCGCTATCGGTTCCGATGAAACAGCCCTGCACGGTGTTGCTAAAGCTGCTTAGTGTGATCGCTGTATTGAATCCACTGAGTGCCAGACTCTTGATCGTGTTGCTCGGCGAATCCAATATGAAACCTGCCAGAGTGCCGGTGCCGTGAACCTCGATTACTGGATGATTTGTAAATCCGGGCTGCGATGTCCCATCGATAACCAAAGAACCAAGACTATTGATCGTTGGCAACGGCGACGACAGGTTGATGATGAAAGACGATCCGGGAACATTGAAACTTATGGTATCGGGATCGTCAGTAGCAATTGCATCGACCATTGCCTGCCGCAAACTTCCCGGTCCACTGTCGTTTGTATTGGTAACTATTGGATTCTTGATCACTGCGATGCCAAAGGGTTCACATTGTGAGAATTCGGATGTGTTTCCATTCGGATCTGTAACGGTGGCGGTCACAAAGGTTCCAATTTGTAAGACAACAGGGAGATTCTGACTAAACGCAACGTTTCCCGTTGCGTCCGTCACGACTTGAGCGGAGCCGAGGAAGTTTTGTCCTTCGCCACTGCCTGAAGGATCACATGTTTGATTGGAATAAAACTCGAGAGTAAACGTTGTTAATGGTGTGCTATTTAGAGTTCCTTGAACAGTTGCGACATTCCCGTTTTGCGTTACAGACGTGAGGATGGGGAAGTTTTGTAACGCGTTTGGTCCACCATCACCATCTCCTGGATCGTTTGGTGTGATGCCGGGCGATGTTCCAAGATCAATTCCAAGGCCAGAATTTCCAACAATAGAATTTTTTGAGATTGAAAAATTACCGTTACGAACATTTATGCCGACCTGGCCGTTGGCCATAATAGTATTATTGTTGACAACGTTTCCGGTTCCGAAGTTACAGGTCAATCCGCTACCGCCGTTGTTCGCAATCACATTCCCAGCCTGGGCAACCAAGCCGCCAACTGTATTGTTACCGCCATCGATGAAGATGGCGTCTCCAGAATTTGGCAGAGCGCTCGTACCATTAACAGCTGTGCCAACAAGGTTACCGACAATCGAATTGCTGTTTGACTTTGTCGGTCCGACTGCCACTAGATCGATTCCGATTCGATTGCCGCTGATCACATTGCGAGCGCCAGGCGATACACCTCCAATCAGGTTATTTGATGAGGCTGAGGCTAGAATGCCAATTGAATTGCCGAGTGCGGTGGTCCCGCTAAGATTCGTACCAATGTAACAGCCTTCGATCGTGTTGCCATCGCTTAGCAGCTTAACCGCTGCAAACTGTGACGCGGGGTTGTTGCCGAACCTGTTAAGGACAATACTCTTGATTCGACTGGAATCGGCCGAAAACACAATTCCATCAAAAGCTCCATTGCCTCCATTAAGCTCAATTAGTGGTGCTCCAGAAAAACCAGGCTGCGTAGATCCATCTATCATCAGTGGTTCAGTTATCTGCGGAAGCGCTGAAAGTACTGGGATCATAAATGGACCGGCACCAGGAATGGTGAAACTTATCGTGTCGGTCCCAGCAGTGTTCGCGTCGAGCTGATTTGCATGAAGGATCGCCTGACGCAGTGAGCCGGTCCCCTGGTCACTCAGTGATGTTACTGAAAGATTACCGACGAGAAGCGGCTTCGAGAATTCTGACGTGTTACCCGTCGAACTCGTGGCTGTGGCGGTGATGAGGGTGTTTGTCGTAATTACCGGCAGAGTGGCAGAAAACGTCGCGTTACCGTTGATATTAGTTGTAATTAAAGTAGACCCAAGAAAATCCTTACCAGTGCGATAGTCGGAAGTATTGGTGAGAGGGCTCCCGAAAAACTCGATCGTATAGGACGTAAGTGGTTCAGTATTAATCGTCCCCTGAACGGTTGTATCGCTTACCGTGCGTGTCACGCTGGTGAGCACGGGAAAGTTCTGCAAGTTGTTTGGGCCAACATCAACATCCCCTGGATCATTAGCAGTTATTCCATTTCCCCCGAGGTCGATGTTCAAACCGGTATTGTGGAAGATTGAATTGCGACGGACAAGATTGCCCGTACCTGACAATATCGAAACACCCGATCCTGCATTGTTGCTGATGATATTTGCGGCAGTTGCAACACTACCACCGATCGAGTTGTTATCACCGTTGATCTTTATTCCGTCACCGGTATTTGCCAAGGCTGTGGTGCCATCCGCAGCTATACCTATGAAGTTGCCAACCAGACTGTTACCGTTGGCTGGTCCACCGCTATTTGATATCTCTATTGCCAGGCCATTGCCGCTGATGATGTTTCGAGAAGCTGAAGTAGGTCCTCCGATTACGTTATTCGAACCAGTGATGCGAATTCCTTTTGGGTTGCCGAGACTGGTGGCGCCGCTAACATTCGTCCCTATGTAACACCCTTCAACGTGGTTGTTGTTTCCGCCCAGGACCAGGCCAGCAAAACTGTTGGATTGCGCAGTACCAAAACGATTTATTACCAAACCTTTAACGATGCTTCCCGAACTTAAGACCGTCAGACCATTGAAGGCGTGATTTCCTCCATTCAGTTCAATTAATGGAGTACCTGAAAAACCTGGTTGTGTAGTCGCGTCGATTATTACAGGATCAGTTAAGTCAGGTAGCGCTGTAGAAAACGAGATTGTATATGGACCCGGACCGGGAATGTTGAATGTGATTGTGTCCAACTCGGGCAGCAAGTTTGAGGTTTGAATTGCATCCCTGAGCGATCCGCTGCCGCTACTATTCGAGTTGGTTACAAGCAGTGGACCAACCGCTCTCGCTTGAGAAAATTCAGAGGTATTGCCCGAAATGTCGGTTGCTGTGACACTAATGAACGAGGATGGTGTTGAAGGGGTCGAGAAAGAAACTACAAATGAAGCGTTCCCCAAAGCGTCCGTAAGAACATTGGCTGCACCTAAGTAGATTTCACCTGCACCATAACCGCTTTGGCTAACTTTCGAACTCGAATAGAAGTCGAGTGTGTATGTTCCGAGGGGAAGACTATTTAGCGTGCCATGGATAGTAATCGTTGATACAGATGTGTCGATTCCTGTAATTATGGGGAAGTTTTGCAGGTTGTTTGCACCAATATCAGTATCACCGGTGTCGTTTGGTGTTACCGAAGAATCAGTACCTAAGTCTATACCCAGACCAGTTTCAAAGATTGAGTTACCGCGAATTGAGTTAGCAACTCCAGCCGTTACTCGAACGCCGCCAAAACGGATGAAATTAAGCTCGCCACTATTTGTGCCGCCGATTGTGTTACCCGACGCTGCTATCTGGATTTGACCTACAAATGACGAACCGGGGAAGGTGCCCGCTGCATTTGTCCCAACATAATTGCCTTGAACAATATTTCCAGAGGCGGCCTGCGCTCCATCGAGCATCTGGATGGCTGGCGTTCCCAGGATTACATTTTGGGAACTTGGAGTGGTCCCGCCGATCGTATTTCCTGATGCTAGAATAATCACTCCTGGATCAGGGGAGTGGTTTGGGGGAATCATCGTTCCGGTAAGTTCGGTCCCAACAAAATTGCCTCGGACAAGATTTCCAGTTGCTGATCCAGCAACGGTTTCGATTCTCACTTGCGCATCAAAATTACCGGTGAGTACATTCCGCTGAGCAGCAGACAACCCGCCTATGACGTTATTGGAAGAATCGACAATAAAGATACCGGTTCGGTTCGATGAAGTGATTCCCAGTGTACCTATTCCTATATAGCAACCTTCTATCTGGTTTCCATTGCTTTGGAGCTTAATCCCATTTCCACTGCCTGTAGGTCCATTGAACCCAATGATTCCGATCGAGCGAATCAAGGTGTTCCCGCCGGCTACAACCAAACCGTCACCGCCATTAGAGAGATCTGTGCCAGACACTTCGAAAACGGGAGAACCACTAAACCCGGGCTGGCTCCCACCATCGATCACCACCTGATCGGTAATCACCGGAAGAACACTCGTCGGGCGCAGTATTAAAGGAGCTGAACCGGGAATATTGAAATTGATTATGTCGCGACCAATATGACTGTTGCTGTTGATGATTGCCTGTCGAAAGGATCCAGCGCCGCTATCATTCAAGTTCGTCACAACGAAAAGTGTAGGTCCTTCGCTCAACGTCCAATCGGAAAACGTTGAAACGCTGTTGGCCGAAAAAGTATTTGCATTCGTATCGATCGTCGCGTTGGGAACATTGAAGTCAGTTGAACCGCTTTCGACTCTTGTCACGTGATAGTTCGCTTCAATTCCGTTCACCTCGCTCTGGAAATATCTGAAACTCAGATTTGCGGTTAAGTCTCCCGCTTCAGTTATTGGAAAGTAGCGAGACAACGAATGAGCAGGATCGAGCAAGGGTTGATTTGACTGCACTGCGCCAACCGTGAGACTTGAGGGATTCTGGGTCAGCGCTGTCACGTCAACGGTCACTGGTGTGTAACCATTTTGTGTACCAATATCAAAAGTCTTAGGACCAAGTGCTGTATAAGTTCGCTGAAGGTTGCCAATGACGTACCCACTAGTGCGAGTCACTGGGCGCGAACCAAGATTGAGCTTGTTTGGACCGGTAGTAATCGTACCGTTAGTGAGAACCAAACTGTTTGAATTACTCAGATCGAGATCGTTGGTGATGCTGACGGTCCCACCTAACTTATCAACCGTCCACGTGCCAGTTAGATTTGCCCCACCGCCGATTGTAAGTATCTGGTTTGCTGTGCCCTCAAAAAACAGGGGCGTGCTGCCGCCATCAAAAGTGCTGTCGAAGGTCACCGCTCCATTAGCGATGATGAACCCGCTCCCAACCGTTCCGTCGGTGAAGCGCAGATCGCCAACGACATTCATCACGTCGGCTCCGCTGCCGTTGTTGTCGAAAACCACAGACCCGTTGATCTGAACATTGTTGAAGTTGATTTGAATTATGTTTTGGCCGGCACCGAGGATTGTATTGTTGCCGTTGAAGATAAATTTGCCACCGTTTGCACTTGGCGAGGGATTAAATTGA
>JBKPQV010000654.1:0-7814 GCA_046734235.1 Acidobacteriota bacterium | reverse complement strand
TACTCAACGAACGAACCGACGATGGATGGCACGGCATCGGCTGTGTTGATGTTCTCGTTGCTAGAGGCCCAGTAAAAGATCGATTTGTCATTTGTCGTTGGTCATTTGACATTTATCATTTTTAAGGCGCTCCGCGCGCACGCGGTGCCTCCGATATGCTTTAGAGACGCATGCAAAGTAGCTCTTGAGGGGCAGAAGTCGGTACCGTCACGCGGTAACGTCGGGTCGCATTATGCACTTAGGCCCACAGAATCGAGACGACCCGACGCTACCGCGTGACGGTACTGACTTCTGCGCCCCAAGCTGAAGCATCTCGGACACACTTGATGCGCGGAGTCTCTTAAAAATGGAAAAATGATAAATCGCAAATGACCAATGACAAATAGATCTGTTTAGTCCCGCATCATCGAGAACATCAAGATAGCAGAGGCGGTTCCATCCATCGTCGGTTCGTTCGTTGAGTAATCATTGATGTCGTCGTGATAAACGGCACGCTCGTCTTGAAATGGAGCGAAAGGATCTGGCTCGCGAATAAATACTCCCCGTAGACCACTAAAAACCTTTTTGTAAACTGGACCATCAATTAGACCACCACGCACTTCACGTTTCATTAAAGCAGTCGTAAACAGATGCACATCGTGCGGGTAGGTCCCATCCGCGGGGATTAAGGTGAACATAGAAACTCCCCACGGATTGCGACCAAGCAACCAGTCAAACTGCTTCGTGGCAAACTCACGATAACGACGCTCACCTGTCATTCGTTCGTACATTTCGAGTTGCGTAACCAAAGCGACAACCAGATTGTTCGAACACCAAATGAACGGGACACCGATGTCGAACGGATTTCGCAGTCCGGTTTTTACACACGCCTCAATTCCTTCGCGATAGAACGCCGCCAATTGTCGCTTTGTTGCCAAATCAACGAGGTCGTAAAGTCGAAAGTGGCCAACGTTCGTGAATGGATAGTATTGATAGTGACCAGTTTCGGCCTTTCCCATCCAGTTATCTGTACCAGCAAGAGTTGCGTAACGTTTGGCATCTCGCAAGTAGACTGCATTTCTCGTTGCGCGAAATAGTTCAGCGGCGCCCCATTCCATATCATCGGCCCAGGTAGTTTCAGCGTAGCGATACGGAGCACCGTAAGAATTGCCTTGCTGCACTCCTTCTTTCGCTTTCCCTAGTGCGTAGACTTCGATTGCGGCGGTTAAGAGTCGTTGGGCGAAGGCACGCGTTTTGGGATTGCTGTTCCAGATTTGAAATCCTAATGCCATTGCCGCAGCGTATCGCCCGGCTAAATTTGCAACTCCAGTTGACTCGCTCTGGTATTGCTTGAGGCCCTGCGGTTTGCCGCCTGCAAAGTAAACAACTCGGTAACTTCCAGCTCCCCAACCATAATCAACCGTCTCATTTTGTGGGAGTCGAAAGCCTTTGTGATCCCGATCATCCGCAACCTGGTGATAAAGCTGATCCGGTGCCGGATGAAGTCTTAGCATCCACTCCAAACCCCATCTGGCTTCGTCAAGCACATCGGCAACGCCATTCGCGACTGGCTGACCCAGATCGTTGTAACGATCCGCAAACTGATTTTTGTTTTTGGCGAGCTGGTACGCAAGCAACATTTGCGCGGTAGCGTTACTGGAGGTCAGGAGATATTTCAACTGATCACCAGCGTCGTGCCATCCGCCAGTTGCGTTCAGGTACGAACCAGCGGGCAGTGGACCAAAAGCAGTTCGACCATCAAATGTGTGACACGCTGCGTCAACATATGGGTTGTAACCACAACGTTGTTGACGCATGAAGTCAAGAAGTTGATCTGGAAGATCTGAGTCGATATTGCGACGGATAATGAAAACTGCTGACCTGGTAGTTCCCAGTTCGATGAAGAAGCGGCCTTCTTTAGTAAATGATGAAAAGTTGAGCTCAGCGTGATTCGCAAATTGCCCCCACGATCCGTGCACCGGTGATGTTTGGGCGGTGAAGACGGTCGTGTTTGTACTTGCATCCTTTATTCGAAACTCGCCGGGTAATACTTCATTCGAAATTGCAATGGCAATCTTGAGGTTATCGGGCTGAAAGCCGATTTGGTTGATGCGCACATACGTGTTCGCGTCCGCGGTTGCGCAAAAACAGATAAAGCCAATTACAAGGAAGATGAATGAATTTATGGGCCGCATATTTTACCTCTCTGCGCTCGGCGTTCTCTGCGTCTCTGCGTTAATCAAGTGTTTCGGCCTTGAAGCTCAAACTTAACGCTGAGACGCCGAGACGCAGAGAGTTTCTAAAAAGGTCCTTATCCGTTTAATCTGTGTTCATCTGTGGCCGCTCAGTGTAATCTGTCGCGCATGCCCTGGTCTCAAATATACGATCCCCTGGACCAACCCTGGCTCTCAACGATCTTAGCTGCGCTGCCCATCGTGGTCTTACTTGGCGCCCTCGCAGTTTTCAAGATCAAGGCCCATCTCGCGGCGATTCTCGCGCTCGCAACGTCTATTCTCATTGCCACGATCGTCTTTGGAATGCCGACGAAGATGGCATTCGGCAGTTTACTATTCGGCGCAGCATATGGATTGTTTCCGATTGGCTGGATCATTCTAAACGTAATCTTTCTTTATCAACTCACCAAAGAACGCGGTCTCTTTGATGTACTCCGTCACAGCATCACCGGAGTTACACAAGACTCACGGTTGCAATTACTACTTGTCGCGTTCAGCTTTGGCGCGTTCTTCGAAGGCGCTTCTGGCTTTGGAACTCCTGTAGCCGTCACCGGGGCACTATTAATAGGACTCGGCTTCTCACCACTATCTGCGTCAGGCCTGTCCTTGATTGCCAACACTGCGCCGGTTGCTTTTGGCGCACTCGGCACACCGTTGATCGGCCTGCAAAGTGTCACTGGCCTGGATCTCAAAGAGCTTAGCGCGATGGTAGGCCGCCAGTTGCCATTCTTTTCACTGTTAGTTCCTTTCTGGCTGATCTGGGCATACGCTGGCTTTCGCGGAATGATCCAAATCTGGCCCGCGATTCTGGTCGCCGGTATTTCCTTTGCGATTCCGCAGTTTCTGATATCCAACTTTCATGGTCCATGGCTGGTCGACGTGGTTGCAGCAATGGTCTCAATGGGCGCACTCGCACTCTTTCTGAAGTTCTGGCGTCCTAAAGATGTTTGGCAAATAACTGACGAGCACGACCAAAGTCCCAGGCAAAAAAGACAAAGCTCAAAAGACGTTTTCCGCGCGTGGCTTCCATGGATCATTCTCAGCATCGTCGTCTTTCTTTGGGGCCTGCCGCAGATCAAGGCACTACTTGATGGAGTCTCAGCACCAAAGTTTCCCATTCCCTGGCTGGACAAACTCGTGGTGCGCACACCACCCGTTGTAGCGAAGGACTCAGCAGAAGCTGCAGTGTTCAATCTCAATTGGCTCTCCGCAACTGGTACAGGAATTTTTGTTGCTTCGCTGATCGGCGGTTTAGCGATGGGATATTCATTGAAAGGCCTCGCCGAGGTTTACTGGCGAACACTCAAACTTGTCCGCTATTCAATGTTGACGATCTCAGCAATGCTAGCGATAGGTTTCACTACTCGCTACTCAGGACTGGATGCAACACTCGGCCTCGCATTCGCGAAAACAGGAGTTATGTATCCGTTCTTTGGTGCGATGTTGGGCTGGCTTGGCGTTGCACTAACAGGCTCTGACACTTCATCAAATGTTTTGTTTGGCAGTTTGCAGAAGATAACGGCTACCCAGCTCGGCTTAAGTCCAACCTTAATGGCCGCCGCAAATAGTTCGGGAGGAGTAATGGGAAAGATGATCGATGCACAATCGATCGTGGTTGCGAGTACTGCGACTCGCTGGTATGGACACGAAGGTGAGATTCTGCGGTTTGTCTTCTTTCACAGTTTGGCGTTGGCGTCGCTGGTGGGAATTCTGGTGCTGCTTCAGGCGTACGTGTTTCCATGGATGATCGTGAGATGATTGGCAGAGTCGATTGGCTATGGGGAGGTATTAATCCACCGATTACGCCGATTACGCAGATTTTCTCTGAATAGCAAAGCTTACTTCGCTAAGTTCATTTCAAATCTGCGTAATCGGCGTAATCGGTGGATTTTTTTCGCTCTTTGAAATGACCCAAAGCTCTGGCAAGTTGGAGTGCTCGATGCACGAGTCTCGCTGTAACAAAGCGGCGCCAGGTCACCGCACTCAAAGGAGTCCTATTCAGGCCGGCGCTGTTTCCTTGGTAGTTCGTTCTCTGTCTTGATTAAAGTTCCGTCCACAGCGTTAACCCATACATGAGTAATGACACCTGACTCGCTGTCGTCACTCGGCACAAGCATCACCCGGTAGAAAACGAATCCATCCGCTGCGAGTACGCCAGGCTCTTTCCAGTGCTCAGCATCAAGACTGCACTCTAAGACCTTGCCGGGTTTCTGACTCGTAGCAATCTGTATCGCCTGATCCATAGTTATTCTTGCCGCACGCGTTAAGGCTGATTGCCGGACGGCGCGCATCTTCAGTTCGATTTCTCTTTTGGCTTCAAGCTCCTCGCGAAACTGAGGCTCATTCCCCATTCGTTCCTTCGTCTTCTCGAGTAGTTCAAGTTTTGCCTGAGCGGCCTCGAACTCCTCACGCAACTTCGGATCATTCTTCATTTCGTTCTGGTATTTGAGCTGTTCAAGTTTCGCCCTGACTGCCTCCGCCTCTGTGCGCTGGCGTAGCTCCATACTTTCTTTTACTTTTTGCATTCGTTCTTTCTCTTGCTGAACTGGCTCTTGTGCAACACGCATCGTCGTCGTTGGTTCCAAATCAAACTTCATCGCGAATGACGCGGCAGCAAGGCACGGCACTAGTAGAAATAACGAAACAACTATCAACATAATCCTTTTTCGGCGAGTGTCCATTTTGGGTTTCTTCAACAAGGTCATGATTCGGGCCTCCAGAATATCGGCATCAGCAATGCCTACGGTTGTGGTCATGGAGAGACGATTCAGAGTGGGAGCGGAGCTAGCCAGTTTTACGAGAGAGCGGGCGTAAGTTTCGGCATTTAAGATTCGCTCCGCCACCAACTCATCGCAAGAGAGTTCACGAGTCTGTCGAATTCGACGGCGTATTAGTGCGGCCGCAGGATGAAACGACAACGGCAAATAGAGGAGTTCGTAGACTAAATTGAGAGCATAATCACGACGTCGAACATGAACGAGTTCATGTCCGATTGCAGACATCAACAGCTCATCGTTTCGTTCATTGAGCAAATCGGCAGGCAACACAATAACGGGTTTGAAGACGCCTATCGTAACGGGGACTGGCACGTTGCTAGAGGAGCACACCTGAACCGGTTGCGCTGCCCCCGTGATTGCAATCGAACATTTTTGAACCACTTGAGACATCCAGTCATCTGCTTCAAGTGGAACCGTCGTTCGGCGTAATCGTTTTGTTGTTATCCATGCGTGAAGCAGGCGGAATAACCCAAAACTAAGAACGGCGACATAGAGAGCAAGCAACCCGATCGCCAATGGTCTGGTTAGCAGATAAGCATCATTCGACTCAAATTCAACTGGTTCAACAACACGGGTGTCCGATATAGCAAAGCCCCGATTGGGAGCTCCATCAAATCTTGCCTGCGGAATAGACGCCGGTGAATTAGTGACACTAATTAGAAATTGAGAAGAAGTAGTCAGGGGAATGCCCACTGACAGGAAAAGTGCAGCGACCCAAACCCAGTGCCGGTAACGAGCAGCGGAATTGCGGAGTAGCCAGGAAGAGACTGATGCGAGTGCGGCAACCAGCGCGATTTGCCAACACGCGTTGAGCAAAAATGTAAGTAAGAGTTGGCTACTGATTTTCATCAACCTTGTCCTCCACTTCCGCAACCAGCTTTTGCAGGCGGGCCAATTTTTCAGGAGTCAAATGCTTAGTTTCTACGAGACTCATGACCAAACTCTCTGCGGAGCCTCCAAACAACCGGTCAACAACGTCAGCGACATGCTTGCTGACAACTTGTTTTCTGCTGACCGCTGGTTTGTAGAAGTAGGCACGATCTTTGAGAGTACGTTTAGCCTTCCCCTTTTTGTGCAGGATGTTGAGCATGGTCTGGACCGTGGTATAGGCGAGTTCACGTTTTAGTTTCTGTTGGACCATCTGCACGTTGGCAGCTCCGGTTTCCCAAAGCACATGCATGATCTCAAGCTCGAGCGGGGTCAAATGTTCCGTCTTACTGCGTGCCATCATTTGTCTCCTAAGTTTTTAGGAGTATAGAGATCGATTTAGGGAGCGTCAACTAATTTTTTAGGAGATAGAAAAGAGGGGACTTCGGGGACGAATTAGAACCAATTACTCTTTTGGCAGAATCAGAAATTCTCCCTTTGGTGTGAGCACACAATATTCGTAGTAGAATCCTCACCCTTCAAAATGAAGAGGCAGACTCTAATTTACGTACTCCTTTACGGTATTTGCGGGGGGATTCTAATTGCCTTCCTCAAGTTCATTGAGTATCGCTTCATCATCATAGAGCATTCAATCGAGATTTATGGTGGCCTGACGGCCATCCTCTTTGCCGGAGTCGGAATTTGGCTAGGTCTGAAGCTGACACGTAAACAAGAAGTTGTCGTTATTAAAGAAGTACCAGTTCCAGCGCAGCAGCAATTTACCGTTAACGAAGTTAAACAGCGTGATCTGGGTATTACCAAACGGGAATTAGAAATACTTTCGTTAATTGCCCAAGGACTTAGCAATCGAGAAATCGCTGAAAAGCTATTCGTCAGTGAGAACACAATTAAGACTCATTCAAGTCGACTCTTCGACAAGCTTAGTGCTAAGCGACGAACTCAGGCAGTTCAGATCGGAAAGCAGTTCGGTTTAATCGAGTAAACCACACCCTGTCACACTAGTTCCAAAGTATGAATCTCCTCAATAGACACCAAAATCACCCTAAAGTATGACGACTCAGAAGGGATGATTACACTAGTTTGCAATCGCGTTAACAAACTTTCTCGATTGGAGCACTTAAATCTATGAAACGCGTCGTCCTAACTTTCGGAATAATTTCAGGTATCGTCTCGGCAGGCTTGATGCTGTCGTTTATTCCTTTCATCGACAAGATCGGGTTCGATAAGGGATTCATACTGGGGTATTCAGCGATCGTGCTGTCGTTCCTTTTGGTCTTTTTCGGAATAAGGTCTTATCGGGAGAACGTTGGCGGAGGGCAAATCAGTTTCGGCAAAGCGTTCTCGATCGGAATCCTGATAACGTTGATCTCTTGCGCGTTTTACGCGATTACGTGGGAAATCGCCTACTACTCTTTTTTCCCTGACTTTTTTGAAAAGTACTCAAACTACGTAGTGACGAAGATGCAAAACTCCGGTTCATCGGCACAGGAAATTGCCGCGACCACTGAGAATCTGAAAAACATGACCGCGGTGTACAAGAATCCAATTCTTGGCGGTCTCATGGTTTTCATCTCCGAACCGTTTCCAGTCGGCCTCCTTGTTACGTTCATCTCTGCGCTGATTCTGCGAAAGAAACGTGTGCCAGTTGAACAACAACAACTCGCTAGTTCGTAACGATTGGCTGTGGGTGTCAGTGGCAGTGGTCAGTTGTCAGTTGTCAGTGGTCAGTGGGTCAGTTGTCAGTGGGTCAGTTGTCAGTGGTCGTAATTTATCAGTCATCCCTTTAGTAACCCGCTTATTCTAAACACTGACCCTGGTCCTGGGAGCGCAGGCGTCCCCGCCTGCCCGCCTAACAACACTAACTTTGGGATCAAAGGTTATCATTACCCACTCTCATCCAAGTGAGGTCAATCTAGGGAAGCGGGCAGGCGGGGAC
>JBKPQV010000653.1:0-8138 GCA_046734235.1 Acidobacteriota bacterium | reverse complement strand
GTGCTGTGTGGCGGGATCCTCGCCGGAGGACTTCTCGCGTTGTGGGCCAGGCCATTGGCTTCCAGGGTAGTCCAGGATCTGCGGCCGGAGAGTCTCCTCCCCATTGCTTTCGCGGCTGGAGCAGTATTTGTCGTTGGCCTGCTGGCGTGCTTGGTTCCAGTGCGTCGTGCTGCAGGAGTGGACCCCATCACCGCGCTACGCACTGAATAGCCTGACGCCCACGGCACTCAACTCCGCGGTGCGAGCAATGAAGATCAAGTTTTTTGGGCATACCTAGAATTTAGACCGCCTTTCAAGCCTCACTCCGAAAGCATGAAATGCGAATTTCCTGCTGGTGGTCTTGAGGGCGTTCAGCTCGCTGAAGACGTGACCATCTCAGACGGTCGGAATGGTGCCGCCGTCGATCACGTACTCGCTTCCAGTGATCGACGATGCACGGTCCGACGCCAAGAAAGCAACCAGCTCTGCGACTTCATCAGGTCGATTCGGGCGGCCCAATGGAATACCACCAAGTGAGTCCATGATGCTTTGCCTTGCGGCGTCCTTGCTGATACCGGTGCGTTGCGCGATCTCATTTACCATTCCTACGGCTGCATCTGTCTCTGTGTAGCCGGGCGCAACCGAGTTCACGCGAATCCCTTTGGAAGCAACCTCTTTAGAGAGGCCTTTGCTGTAGTTCGTCAGCGCTGCCTTGGCTGCTGCGTACGCAAGAGTGGCATCGTAAAGTGGCAGCGTTCTTTGAATCGAAGAGATATGGATAATTACACCGGAGCACTGTTTGATCATCGACGGAAGAAACGCGCGATCCAGTCGAACAGCAGCGAATAGGTTCGTGTCGAACGCATGCTGCCAATCGTCATCCGTCAGCGCGAGTGCGCCACCACCGGACGCGGTCGAACCGCCGACGTTATGAATCAGTATGTCGACTCCGCCGAGGCGCTCGGTAATAGCTCTAACTATTTCCTCGAGTCCGTCTGCTGTACTGATGTCAGCTTGAACGAAGCCGTCGCGCGAAGCATCACTCTGCATGGACCGTCCGGTTGTTATCACCCGACCGCCTCCAGCCATGAGTCGATCGACGATGGCTGCGCCGATACCGCGAGTTCCACCGGTTACCAGGATTCGCTTGCCGTGGAATTCATTCCCGTCGGCTGCCTTGCTGGACTTTTTTGATTCAACGATATTCTCCATCGTGGGCTCCTCAATAATTGTCTAGTTTAGTTTTTGAGGAAATTGTCGCGCTCGTGGGACTTTCATACAATACGGATGACAAAAACGGCAGTGGATAAATTTATCCTAATAGCATAAACCTAGCCCGATTTATATTCTCGGTTTGGCGCGCGTTTCGTATGTATAAGAGAAAGACCCCAATTGAACTGAACTGCGGACTCGATCTGGTCAGGGAAGTTTTGAACGGGAAATGGAAGATACACCTTCTGTATTTCATTTCCGAGGGTGCAAAGCGTCCCGGAGATCTACAGAGAAAAATTCCGCGAGCAACCCGCCGGGTACTGAATGTTCAACTGAGCGAGTTAGAAAAGCACGGACTGATATCAAGGACAATTTTCGCGGAGTTACCGCCGCGAGTGGAGTATGAGTTAACCGCGTTGGGACAAACCGTGCTGCCGCTCATAACTGCGTTGGGAAAATGGGGCGACGATCATCAGAATCATTTGCGTAAGGTGATTACTCAATCGGCCCGCTTCTAAATTTCTGAAACAGATCCTATATTTGCGGTGGCGAACAATGCCCATTTGTTGAGTAACGCGCTGGGTCGGTTCCAAAGCGATCCGCGTGCTTTCATAAGGCGGTCCACTACACCCTTACGTCGTTCTCGGATTTTATCTCCACGGCACTCTGCAAATTCCGTTCAAACATCGCCGCCGCGGTAGCAATCACGATCGAAGGGAGGACAATGAGGATCCTCATGAAGATGCCCGCCGGTCGGTCGTCTTTGTCAGCAAAGAAAATGAAGATCACTGATACCGCCACAAAAACGATAATGGCTATTGCGCAGTATTTTATGGTACGCAGGGCTTTCACGGTCGCTTGCGAGAGGGTCTTATTTTGTCTTACGTACTCGAATACCTTGAATGCCTGATAGAGCGATATGAAAAATGGGATGGACGCGATATACGCATACGCCAGAAAGGGATCTTTGAAATAGATCTCAAAGAGCGTGGCGTGCGCATTTCTGCCCTCGATGTGAGGTTCCCAAAGCAAAAAAGCGAGAGCACCAAGACCGATAAGCACAATTACTATCTGAAGAAATATTGTTAAACTTCTCTTCATAAATTACACCGCACTCACACGCCTGACACTTATGAACGATTTACGAAAGCGCTTCGAGAAATCTCTTGTCTCGCTTTCGAGATGCCCGGATCCTCGCTGACACTCCTTCGCTATCTTTGATGTCGGGAGAAGCCCCATGTTTAACCAACCACTTTAGCAAAGATGGATCGAACTCTTTCTGCACTCCATGGTGCAGAGCGGTTTTGCCTTTTGCGTCCTGGAAGTTCACATCAGCGCCTTTGAGCGCAAGGAATTTGGCAGCTTTGAATTTTCTCCACTCCCAGCACGCAAGGAACGGCGTCGCTCCACCAACTACATCGATAGCCGCTCCAGAGCGGATTAACAACGCCAGCATCTCAAGGTCCTCCCACCAACCGGCAGCGTAAAGTCCGTTCGGCGTCCCGCCAAGTTTGATAAGCAGCTTGACCAACGTACGATTTCTACCACGAGCGACAGCAAACCACACTGCATTGACGGTGTCACAACCATCCGATGTCACCAGAGGAGATTCGACGTCTAACCCGCGGTCCAAAAGCAACGTTACCACGCGGGTCGACACAGATTCATGCACCTTCAGTTCCTTGCATTGTGCCGAGCAGGCTAGATGCAACAGATTTCGACCCATTCGATCCGTAACACTAAGAAGCGATGGATTGTCGTCCAACAGTTTCTTGATTGATCCGAGGTCGAGTTTTCTGACAGCTTCGATTATGCGCGTCTTGGACATGACGTCAGGAGTATAAACTCTTCGATGATTTGGGAATTGCTATGGTCTCGAAACGTCGAGTCCTGGTGGCAAGCGCACGCCGCCCGACTGCAGCTCCTCCACTGTTGGGACGTCCGCTTCGTCAATCGTTGCCAGTACCTCTTCATTGATATTTGGGAGGGTCACAATTCGATTAGCCTGTTTACTGATCGTCATCTCAAACAAATTGCGCGCTGTCCGCGCGTTGCCGAACGACTCATCGCGCGCGAGACTGAGAAGCTTAAACAATTCCAAGAGTCTCTGTTCGGCCTCTGAAGTCAACTTGAAGGACGCCCTGGCACAAAAACCTTTGAAGATTTCAACCAACTGTTCCGGAGTGTAATCCTCAAAGTGAAGGAACTTAGTAAAACGAGAGCGAAGGCCGGGATTGGATGAAATGAATTCCTCCATTTTCTCAGTGTACCCTGCCACGATGACCACGAAATCATGCCGGTGGTCTTCCATCAGCTTGAGCAGCGTTTCGACGGCCTCCTGACCAAAGTCATTGCCCCTTCCTTCGCCATTGAGGGCATAGGCTTCGTCAATAAAGAGCACGCCACCGAGAGCCTGGCGGACGACTTCTTTAACTTTTAGCGCCGTCTGTCCGACGTAGCCGGCGACCAGATCGCCGCGATCACTTTCGATCAAGTGGCCGCGACTGAGAATCTGTAAGGATCGATAGACCTGGGCCAGTAGTCGGGCCATGGTCGTCTTGCCGGTTCCGGGATTTCCATAAAAAACCAGATGGCGCGAAATATCAGCGGCGAGCATGCCCTTTTCTTCGCGCATCTTTTGCACCTTGAGAAAATTGATCAGTTGTCGTACGTCCGCCTTGACGCGGGGCAAGCCAACGAGCGCGTCCAGGTCTTTCAGCAAATCCTCCAACGGACGAGAGGGACCATCGTCAGCGGGCGATGTTTCCGTGGGTGTCGCTTCTGTCACTTTGGATTTGGCCGCGTTGTCTTCCACGCTTGAAGAATCGCCGCCTTGGGGATAGAGCGTAGTTTTGAATTGGAGCAGTGCATCTGCTTCGGCAGACGTCACCGTCCCGTCAGACTTGATCACCAGATTGGCGAACTGAAAGAGAGCATGGCGCGTCCGGTCGGCATAATTGAATCCATGCCGGTGGTCGTATTCTTCGAGATAGGAGATAACAACAGGCGTACGGTCGAAGCGTCGAGAAATATTCGGATTCAACGACAGCGGCGCGGGAAGAGGAAATGCGTTCTCTTCACACTCGAGATCGAACCAGCCACAAACAGTTTCAAAGTAACTTTGCTTTTCCTCTATTGAGCAGTTCCGGACGTCGACGAATTGTCTGGCGACGGAAAGCAGTTGATTAGCGAGCACCATTTTTCCGGCAGGTGGACGGTCGACGCCACGCCATACGTTACGAATGCTCATGTCGAGCGGCGTCGCCAAATCTGCGAAGGTCTTTTTGAGCGACGCGATCAGGCGCGGGTTGTTCGGAAGGAAAGACACAAATTATTTTGCAATCTAAACATGCGGGCGAATTACGAGAGGCGATTGTAACACCTCAACTCGGTGCATACGTCCACCCACAGACTGAAAGCACAATGCGCAGGTAACTACTCTTTGCTTGTTTCTAAGTCCAAAAGTTATTATCCAGTTCAGACTTCACCCAATAGAATTTCTCTAAGCAACATCAATTTACCGTCAGCATTGTTAGCGCAGGCGGTGCTGATAATGGCTATTAATGCTTGGGAGGGTTACTGTGTCGAGATCATTTGTTCATTCGCTCATAATTCTGGTCTTGCTATTGTTTTCCTTTTCGTACTGCCCAGGCCAAACCGCTCAAACCGGTGTCGATGCGGTTCGCGCCCGTTACACCAAATATGAATACCGCGTGCCTATGCGCGACGGCGTGCGGCTTTTCACTTCGATCTATGTGCCAAAGGACACATCACATCGGTATCCGTTTCTAATAACTCGGACGCCCTACAGTGTTGCTCCGTACGGTATCGACAACTACCGTTCCGCGCTAGGGCCATCTGCGAGCTTTGAAAAGGAGGGGTTCATTTTTGTTTACCAGGATGCTCGCGGTCGCTACATGTCAGAAGGCGAATTCTTGCAGGTCCGGCCGTACGTCCCCAACAAACGCGGTACTCAAGACATTGATGAGAGCACTGACACCTACGACACGATTGAGTGGTTGCTAAAGAACGTTCCAAACAATAATGGGCGCGCCGGAATGGTCGGTATTTCCCAACCCGGGTTCCACGTTGCTGCCAGCATCATCAATACACACCCTGCTTTGAAAGCCGCCTCACCGCAAGCGCCCACCGCTGATTACTACATGGGGGATGACGTTTATCACAACGGCGCTTTTATGCTTTCGGCCAACTTTGGTTTCTATTCGAGTTTTGTGCCACGGAAAGACGGTCCCGAACCGCGCCGTCCACGATTAGGCTTCGATCCCGGAACTCCTGACGGCTACCAGTTCTATTTGAATATGGGCCCACTGGCGACTGTGAACGAACGTCTGCTGAATGGTGAAGCGCGGTACTGGCAGGAAATCATCGATCACACAGCTTACGACGAATATTGGAAGGGTCGATCCCTCTGGCGATTCATGAACAATGTCCATTGTGCCGTACTCAACGTGGGCGGCTGGTTCGACGCTGAGGACCCAGTTGGACCATTTCATATCTACAGATCGGTTGAAACGAAGAATCCGGGTATCGTCAATCAACTTGTAATGGGACCGTGGTCACATGGTGGCTGGGCCGGAGGAGATGGGGACAAACTGGGCAATCTTAACTTTGGCGTAAAGACGGGGGAATTCTTCCGTGAACAAATTCAGTTCCCGTTTTTTATGCACTATTTAAAAGATGCATCGGCCGACTTACCTGAAGCCTTCATGTTTCTAACGGGCATCAACGAATGGCGTCGGAAGGAAGTTTGGCCGCCGAAAGAACTAAATCCCTTGACACTTTTTTTTCATGATGGCGGCGAGTTAAGCACTGAAAGGCCCGTGGAAGCTGGACAAGCCTATGATGAATACATCAGTGATCCGAACCGCCCCGTGCCGTTCGTTGGTTATGTTGTCGAGGGAATGACTTACGACTATGCGACTGAAGATCAGCGCTTCGCCTCGCAACGGTCCGACGTACTTGTTTACCAAAGCGCCCCTCTCGAGGAGGATTTGATCATCGCGGGACCGATCAAGGTAACGCTTAACGTGTCCACCTCCGGAACCGACTCAGATTTTGTAGTTAAGCTGATTGACGTGTACCCGGGCACATTTCCGAACGCGCCGCGCGAGGAGGGACAACGATTACCGTCCAACGCAGTTCGCATGGGCGGTTATCAACAGCTCGTGCGTGGGGAGCCGTTTCGCGGCAAATACCGCAACAGTTTTGAGCATCCCGAACCGTTTGTGCCGAATCGGCCTGCTTCGATCGCTTTTGAGTTACCAGATGCTTATCACGCGTTTCGCCGCGGCCACCGCATCATGGTGCAAGTGCAAAGCTCGTGGTTCCCCCTGGTGGATCGCAATCCACAAAAATTCATGGAGATTCCGCGTGCTACGAGATCTGATTTTCAAAAAGCGATACAGCACATCTATCGCTCAAGAGATCTGAATTCGTCAATTACAGTGATGGTGGAAGGGAGTTCGCTGAAAGTTGAACGTACCGGGAAGTAGGATCAACTTTTATGCCGTTGTAGCGACTGGTTGAAAGTTAGAACTGCGCAGGACGTGTAACGTCCAGAAAGAATTGAGACCTGGTGATAATGCCCGCGCCCCCAAAGCCTCGGCCGTAGACCAAAACAGCCTTCGTCAGTTAGTTGTTCTCACGCATAACAACACCACCAGCCCAAATTCCTTAAGGTTTTCCATCAGTTTGGAGTGCTATATTGTAAATGGTCGTGTTACAACACGAGAGTTTACGATCTAATTAGTAGTTGGGTTGCTACTTGTGGACAATGAAACACCTTATTGCACTAACGTTTTTGTTGTTGCTCGTCGCTGTGGCATTTCCGTTGAGTGCGACGAACGCTCACGGTGTGTCCCAGAAAGTCCGTCGCGCAATTTCTGGCCGAATTACTGACCCCAATGGGGCTGTAGTCGTCGGCGCAACGATCACGATTGTTGGACGCGTTTCACATACGACTGTTGTCACAAAGTCTAGCGCCAAAGGACAATATGTTGCGGACCTGAGGCCCGACACGTACGACGTTACCGCTGCGGCGCCTGGGTTCAAAACCGCTACACGATCAACAGGCGTAATGCGCGGCTCGCGCAGCTATATGGATTTTGTTCTTTACCCGGGAGAAACTGGATCGCCTATAGTAAATCCGCCGACGCTCAGTGAGCGCTGACGCAACCCAACAACTCGTTGGACCGGAGCGGCGGGAGCGTGTTTCGCATCAAACCTGGTGCGGCGAAGGTTGGGTGAAATCGCGCCGCCCGGTCAACTCTGACGTTCGGCTCTTCTTGCTTATTTTTGGAGCACAAATGTTCGCAGCGTTTCTCGCAATTCTTCTTGCGCTCACGCAAGCTCAGCTAGCAGGCCAGATTTCTGACGTTCAAAAGAAGGAATTCATCGAGCTTGTGAAAACCCTTCCCCATAGGGGAGAGTTTTATACAGACGAAGCTGTCGAGAAGGCTGGCTCATACTTGTCCGTCTTGTTTGCGCTGACCGAAAAGGATATTGAGAAGTATGACATTTATCCCTTTGTAGCGCTGAGTCGCGGGTTGTGCGATCAAGAGAAGCACCGCGATTACGCCGTCCGGCATTTCGCGGAAATTCGTCACCAGGAACTGAAGCTTTTCTGGGGAGCTATGTTGTTTGATGCAGGTGTGAAGTCTCCTGAGATTGCTCAAATCCTTAAAGACGCCTTGGAGTCGCCGGAGCAAGCTAAGGTACTCTCTGAAATAATTGGCCCTCAGTTTGAAGATTTTAAGCGTAAGGTGAAAGCTTCTCATTGACAGCGAGCCGAACAACTCAGCTGAGGGTGACAAGTCAAGAAAAAAAGTAACTCAAGACTGACTAGCGATGAACTTGAGTAAGGGTGAACTTGTCCTGCGCAAGCTCTCGAGATAGAGGACCTCGTTATAAGCAGTGCGCGACTGCCA
>JBKPQV010000652.1:0-2912 GCA_046734235.1 Acidobacteriota bacterium | reverse complement strand
CCCACTGACATGCCTTGGAACGTGAGAGAAATGCATGTCAGACATCCGGATGGTCACGTATTTAGAGTCGGTAAGGGCTTTGAAGAAGACGAGGAGTAGAAAGTAAGACAGGATAAACAAAACTAAGAGGATCGAGCGAATAACTCAGGCAAACTGTCGCTAAATCCTGAAAATCCTTAAATCCTGTCTCGCTTCTGTATATGGGAAGCTACATTCTTTATCAACCGGAGACCTGCTCGTGTGGAAAGTTCGATTATTTGCTCTGGCGCTGATTTTGGTAAGCGCTGGTTTGCTCTATTACAATTGGAACCAACTGAGCGGCGAGGGAAAGTATTCCTTCAAACTAGCGGCCTTTACCCCCGTCTGCATAGTCGGCGGATTGTTCTTGCTATTATTTCCAAATAAAGTTGGAAAGCCCGAAACGACGGCTGACAAAGTAATAGCGATGGTTGTATTTGCCATTGGCATACTTGCTGGATTATTGAATTGGTATTTAATGGATCCTGGCTTTTTTGGCGCGAAATAATTCTCCAGCAAATACTGTTCGAACCCAAACGACACTAGAAACATCGAAAGACTATGTGTAGAAATATCAAAACACTTCATAACTTCAAGCCGCCTGCGACTGATGAAGAAGTTAAGGCGTCAGCAATCCAGTTTGTTCGCAAATTGAGCGGCTTTACAAAACCATCTAAGGCGAACGAGGAAGTATTCAACCAGGCAGTAGAAGAAGTAACCGAAGCGGCGCGAAGACTTATTGATCATTTAGTTACAACATCTCCGCCTCGCGATCGAGAAGTTGAAGCGATCAAGGCCAAAGCCCGAGCTGCAGAGAGATTTGGCCTAAGTCCAAACTAACCTTGATGAAACGCTCAGGTGTCGCAGATCTTCCTCTTCATGGCGGACGCGTACCACACTGGCTTGCCTCACGGATGATGAAACTCGGGACAGCTATCACCGAGACAATCATTCACGATTACGGCACTTCTGAATTTCTCTCTCGACTCAGCGATCCATTTTGGTTTCAAGCTATGGGTGCCGTCATGGGCATGGATTGGCACTCCTCAGGCATTACCACATCCGTAATGGGAGCTCTGAAACGAGGCTTAAGCACCAAGCAAGACGAACTCGGAATTTATGTGTGCGGCGGCCGCGGTAGATTCTCACGAAATACTCCCGATGAGTTACGTGCAATCGCCGATCGACGCGGGTTTGACGGCGAAGCACTTGTTCGCACGAGCCGATTGACTGCGCGAATTGATAACAACGCGATTGCCGACGGCTTTCAAATCTATTTACATAGTTTTGTGGTATCCGCTGACGGCGAGTGGGCAGTTGTGCAACAAGGTTTGAATGATCGCAACGGATTGGCTCGTCGATACCACTGGCATTCAGCGACAGTTAGAGATTTTGTTTCCGAGCCGCATAGCGCAATTGTTGGCGAAAATCTGGGAACGCTGATGAATCTGGTTGACGCGAACGCTAAGCCCGCGCAGAGCGCAATGCTGGAAATCGTCCAGGAACGACCTGAAAAGATTTTAGAGGAAGCCCGTTACCTGCGGATGCCTTCACACCACGAGGTCCGTGAAAGAAATGTTGATCTGAAACGACTGGGTGCAGTCCTGGCAGTTGCTTATGAGCGAGACCTGCACAACTTCGCTGAGTTATTGTTGCTTGAAAATCTTGGTCCAAGAACACTTGAAGCGCTCGCGTTAGTGGCTGAAGTCGTTCACGGCGCACCCACACGCTTCTCGGATCCAGCTCGATTTTCGTTTGCCCTTGGAGGGAAAGATCGACATCCGTTTCCCGTGCCGTTAAAGACATATGATGAGTCGCTTGGGTTCTTGCGCCGATCACTAGACGCCGCTAAAGTCGGTGACACTGAAAAGATGGACGGGTTCCGGCGGCTAGACAAATTTGTGCAAAAAGTAGAGAAGGAATTCTCGCCGGCTGCAGAGTTTGCTGCGCTGATTGCACACGAGAAAGCAATTTCACGTTCTCTTGACGGTCGGTCTGTTTTTGACGATAAACCACGTCATGCCAGTAACCCACCCAGACAGGGGCGGCTGTTTTAAGGACGATCAAATCATGACGGCAGAATTCACCGCTCCGGTTATGCGCTTCGTTCCGGTCACTAATCTGGATCGGACCTTAAAGTTTTACTGTGACGCTTTGGGATTTGAAGAAATGCAGGCAAGCGATGACTATGGTAGGGGGGCAGCAGCAGAGGTTAATCGTGGTCCAGTTCGAATTCAGTTCATTTTGAAAGAAGGCGTTGACGTCCGACAGGAAATTCTGTTTTTTCAGTCGAGTGATGTCTCAGCACTACGAAACACGCTTGCTGAGCGAGGTCTAAATCCCAGCCACCTGGAAAAGGTTAACTGGATCAAAATGGAGATGTTCGAAGTGCGAGATCCGGATGGGCACGTACTTTGGTTTGGACAGTCTTTTAACCAGCCAGGGATTCTAATTGAGCAACCGATGCTTCAACAGATGCTGCCGCATCTGCCGGTCGATGATGTAGCCGGGGCAATCACTCACTACCAGGAAAGGCTTGGGTTCCACATCAACTATGCCCAGGACGACCTGGGAGTAATGTATCGAGAACGTGCTACTTTGCTTCTGATTCAGCGGTCCAAAGAACACTCGGGAATTGGTTCCTGCTCCGTCTATATCGCGGATGCTGATAAATTACACGCAGACCTGGCTGAAAGAGGGGCCAATATATTAGGGCCGCCAATTAGTAGACCATGGGGCCTTAGAGATTTTACCGTCGCAGATCCCGAAGGAAATCGAATTACGTTTGCCCAGCCTTTCGAATAGGCTTACACCTTTAGTAACCCGCTGGAACTAAAAGGCACGCTTGTCCTGGGACCGCACGCGTCCCCGCGTGCCGGCACCCAAACACGAAC
>JBKPQV010000651.1:0-5081 GCA_046734235.1 Acidobacteriota bacterium | reverse complement strand
GTCGTTATCGAACGGCGATTCCAATGTCTGAAACTCTTGCATCACAGCACGCAATTCATCTTCGCCTGCCGACTTCGCACCTGGTCGATGACCTTCAAGTATGAAGAGTGTCCCGCCGACGTTAACCATCTCCGCGAGGTTGCGCATCACTGAGGTTTCGTCTTCGAAGTGATGAAGTGAATCGTAACAAATGATGGCATCAAACTTTTCACCGAGTGGAGAAACCTCAACATCGTGGACCTCAAAAGTGCAGGCCAGAGGAGTTTCATGATCCACTCCATAAGGCACACGTGCCACGCGTTCGCGTGACATTTCCACCAGATCAGGACTGATATCGATCCCTTTTACTACGTAGCCAAGTCTCGCAAAATATTCACTGAGCCAACCTGAACCGCAACCAACATCGAGAATGCGACTGCCGGGGGGAAGCGCTAACGTTACCGCCATATTCGCAAAGTCACAGAAGTGACGATGCATATCTTCGTCCATGCCTTCGTTCCGGTACCTGGCTGGTTTGTTTGCGAGGTTATAGAAAGGCTTAGTGCGCAGGTGATGTTGTCGTTCTTCGCTTAAGCGGCCGAGGTATTGGCGAGCGGCTTCTTTGTAATCGACGCCCTCGACTTTTGGTGTACGTCCATTTCCATTTCCTGTTGTGACAGCTTTGTGAGCGTAAGCTGAAACTGATTGAGAGACGCGGATGTGAGGAACCAAGTTCGAAACTTCGACGGCTACGCTTTCTAAAAGTTGGTTGTCGGTTGCCTGTACACCAAGTGCCTTCAACTCATTAGAAACCGAAGCAACAAACTGTTGCCTGGCTCGGCTATCTATTACTTGTTGTATGAAATCTAAATATGATTCCCCTGCATTCGCTATCGAATGTTCAGCGCGAGCGTATTGCTGAGCATTCCTGCCAATGCGGATGCGCAAGTCCTTGTCTTCAATCAGGCGAGCTAGATAAGCCTGTAGTAGTTCATCGGCATGAGGATCAAGAGGAATCTTTACCACACAATCATCGGGTAGTTCTCCATACCAACCAACATCTGAGACAACTGTGCAAACACCTGCACCGAGTAAGCGAACCAGGCTGCCACTCGTTTCACCGACAGTCCGTTCGCGCATGTTCAAGGCAATATCTGTTTCATTAATTCGACTGTTGAAATCGTCGAGCGAGACGTGACCCGTAATCTCGACGAGATCTTGCATTCCATATTCTCTAATTAGCCGATGTACATCGTAGAAAGCGTTGGGCTCGCCAACGAGCGAGTAGCGAAAGTTATGAGTCGCCTTCAATTTGGAAAGAGCGCGAAGCGCAGGTTCAATGCCTTTGGCCGGAGTGATCAATCCGAAATTGGCAATGCGTACAAAGTCTCTGGCGTTTTTTGAATGTGGTTCTGGTTCTGAAAATTTCAACAGGTGAGGAATCCGTTTTACCTGTATACCAGGTGTGCTTTTCTTCAATCGTTCGGCGACCCAGTACGAATGGACAATAACCCCTTCGGCCGTTTTTACGATGCGATTGTTGAGCGGGTAATCAAGCGGTAATGAAGCAATCTGAGGCGTAGCGCCTTTTTGTAGTTGCTCTTTTGCATCGTCCCTCGCCCGGTCTCCAAGGCAATAGTGAACCTCGTCTAAATAAAGGGCGGGTTGTTTAGCGTCTCGGGCAAGACCTAGAAAGAAATCATGTAGTGCGTAGTCGTGGAGGACCACGATACCTGGATGCTCAAGCATTACCTTGAGCATGCCACTGTGATACCGGTGGTCGTTGCCCATGTGATAGATAATTGCGTCGAAGTGTTTTAGGCGATCGAGGGCTTCAGGATTAGTCTGGTAATCAATAACTTCAAACAGCGAAGCTATCTTAGGATTGACCGGTCTGAAGGCATCAACAAACAGAGTTATCTCAGCTCTGCCAGCAAGGTCAAGTAACAACTCTTCGCTATAGTCAGAAATACCTGAGGGCTGTGGTCGTAACGGACTGAAATAAGCGAGCTTCATCATTTGAAAATCAGCGAAGAGACGCGAGTCCTGCTATTTCGCCACGGTGATCTTCGTTTTTGTCATTGGTGATCCTTTATCGTGGTACCAGGTTACCTGTTCCTGAAGGAGATCGACTTCGAGTTGATAGTCACCTGGTTCTTTTGGTGCGGTAACCAGAAGGGAAACTTCAGTCTCTTGTCCGGGACCAAGATCCTTGCCAATGCCAATTCGACCGTCCATGTCGGTGAGCAACGAGCCATCCGGTTTTAGCCACCGATTTCCCGCCGCGATATAAAACTTGTTGTCGGCGCGAGTGTTTACGGGCCCGCCCCTCGACCACCAAAAAATACTACTGTCGTTTTTGATCTTGATTTGTACTCTTACCTGTTGTCCAACACGTAACTTTGTCGGGGGATCTACAAAACTGAGTTGTGCTTTGTACGCCGCGTCTTCGAGAGGCGCCGGACTTTCTTTAGGTGGTTGGGCTGCTTGAGAGTTTGTTGAATTCCTCGGAGTCTTGCAACCGATCAAGACACTTAGAAGACAAAATGTTAATGCGTAGAGAAGTGGTTTCATTGTGTTTAAAGTTAAGGTTCCAGCTTTCGACTCAATATTCAATTAAGGTGTAACTACCACGGGAATGAGTAGAGGCGTTGCGCCGCGTTCGTCAAACCAGGTGACCCCTTCGTGAACCATGTCAAATTTAAGCGTATATGAACCAGGTGTGCTTGGTGCGGTAATCGTTATTCTGATTTCAACTTCGGCGCCAGGTGAAACATCCGAGCTTAGCTCACCGCGCGCGTCTTCGATGATTGCTCCATCCCTAAGCCACCTGTCGCCAAGATGAAGTCGATGCTTGCCATCTTTAGTACCAAATGCGGACCAGGTTGCTGAACCAATATTCTTAACCTTGAAAACAAGATCGCGGCGTTCGTTAACCCGCATGTTACCAGGCATATTGACAGGCGTAATCTCCTGGCGGTAGTCGCTATCCGGGTATCCGCTCTTCATCCACTCGGACTCAAACCGCTCACGCGCATCAGTTTCTTGAGGGATTAGTACTTCAATAAGCATCATACCGATCCGGTCTCTTGATGAAAAGAAAGGCAGATCGAGCGGAGTAACCTCGCCGACTACTAATCCGCGTTGCTCAATGGCCTTTCTCGCTTGAGACAAATCGGGAGACAGGCACAAAGAAAACAAACCGCCTTCGGGTATCGCTTTGACTTTATCAATGAAATCTTTCATCCCCCTTTGGGTCGCAAAGAACTCCGGTTGATGTAAGGCAATTATTGGCGCATGAGGATTTAGCAAAACCTCAAAAGCAGATGACTTTTGTGTTGATTCAATCCAACCCCGGACCCTTTGGAACTGATCGAGATCGGCTTGTGCAAGAAAACGTCGCGGGCTGCGATCGCGAAACATAAACCGCACCTGCTTGAAATACGGTGATGGTGATTCAAGTAAAGTAGGACGACCGCTCCATTCAGTTTTTAGAGCATACCCGCACGCCATCAGAAACTGTACACCCAACACAATCAGCAAAAAGGAACCGCTGACCCTCGACCAGGTAGCTGCTTGATCGATCAAGACACCTGCTACAGCCACGATAGTAATTCCCGCAATCAAATCCTGGAACATTCCATAACGGCTGTAACCCATCGCTGTTTGGCTCCACAAAAGCGCGCTTGAAACCAGGAGTAAACAGAGAAGTCGCACCTGTTGATTTCGCCACAACAGAATCAGACCAATAATGGCAACAATGAAACCTACCGATAACCTTCCCCCATATACTCCTAACTCAGAATGACGATCCGGCTTAAACCAGATCAAAATTGGCCATAAGAAGGACTCCTGAATAGTATGAGGACCCCAGCGAGCATCCCAACCACCGGTTGTGGGCCAATAAGGTGATTGAAAAAAACTATTAGCGACCGGAAACACTGGATTGCCTGTTAAACGAAAAATGTAAATGGAGAAAGGAATCAGCGGCAGGGCAAAGTACAGCAACATCAATAAAAGAGTGCCGAGTATAGTCTTCATCCGAAACCTATGTGATCCAAAGCCGATCTTGTAGGCACAGATTGTGAGTAACGGGATTCCAACAGCTAAGGTTGTCAACTTGAAAGCAGCACTCACACCTAAGAGCAAGGAAACATGAGCGAAGTTGACTTGTGGATTCTCACTTTCGTCTGCGTGCAAAGTCAGAAATGTTGCCTGTAGTAAGAGCGGCAACATTAATAAATCGACCATGTAAGTACTGATTTCGAAGAAAACGTTCTCAGTCAACACAGCCATTACAATTAACGCCGATCGGAGCCGGTTATTTTTAATGAATACACGGAGCAGCTTGTCAGCAATTTGAGCAGTCCAAAGGAGGACGAGAAGATTAATTGCAGTGCCGAGTCTGTAGCCCAACAACCACCTGCTGATGCCATTGATAGTGTCAGGAAGGGGATTGAATGGAACCGAGTGGAAAAAGTCGCCGCTCTGAAATAGCGGTCCTCTAAGGGTTCTTTCACCTTGCAGAATATGGTAAGTCAGAACATCGAAAGACAGGACTGGAAATGCTGCTCGCAATGAAAACGCGATAAACAAAACGCTCCCGACAATCAACCAAAAACTTCGGTCGAATCTCTCACGCGGGAATTGTTTAGTTCTGACGTACAGAGACCAAAGCAGCAAGGCAGCTACACCACTTAACACCCAGGCTAGCGAATTGTTTGTGAAAGACCAGAAGCATTGACGGATAATGGCGATGAAATAAAAAAATAGAACCAGGTCGCCAAATTCGAGTTTGGCGACGGCAAGAGCATAAAACTGTCCGGCGGATGCAATGAGTGAGTTGTTACTGGGTCTAGCAGTTTGGGTCGTGTTACGACTCATTGCCGGTCCCCGCATCAGACTTGTTTAATCTCAAGCTCGAACCGAGATCTTCGTGTCCGACTTGCAGCAGATGTTCCAATTCCTGAAAACGTCTGACGATTGTGTGCAGCACTAATCCGACGGCGATCAATAGCACGCCAGTCAAACTCAACCCGACTAGCAAAACAATCCATAAGAGATTAATTGTGACGCCCGATCTGATTGCTTGAATGGCAATA
>JBKPQV010000650.1:0-14100 GCA_046734235.1 Acidobacteriota bacterium | reverse complement strand
TTCTAAATCAGGGAGCGATCAGGCTGGACGATCTCATTACTCATGAGTTACCGCTCGAGGGTTGGAAAGAAGCATTCGCTCTTTGCGAACGAAAAGAAGCGATTAAGGTTCTAATTTCTCCCGGAGCTCGTAACTAAGTTTTAAAATAAACTCCGTTTGAAACGTTGTTGCGAGGTATAGGTTAAGCATTTCCAGTATGAGTGATCTCTTAATAAAACCCAATGGACCAAAAGATTCTGGCGAGTCGTTGTCGATTACGCCTGAGTCTACAGGATTCGAGTATTTGACTTTTCGTGTTCTTAGGTTGTCACGTGGTGAAAACTTCTCCGGCGAAACAGCTGCGTCCGAATTAGGTATGGTTGTTCTGGGCGGAAGCTGCTCTGTGAAATCGTTGGCTGGAACTTGGAAAGAATTTGGCACCCGCGCAAACGTCTTCGATGGGATGCCGACCGCGCTCTACCTACCGATTGAGACGGAATTTACGGTTCGAGCAGAAACTGATTGTGAACTCGCATTTTGCTTTTCCCGAGCGGAGGAGAAATTTCCGGCGCGACTCATTAAGCCCGAGGAAGTCGAAGTCGAAGTCCGTGGCGGAGCGAATGCCACACGCCAGATCAATCATATTTTGAAGCCGGAGTTTCCAGCGCAAAGATTATTGCTAGTCGAGGTCTATACCCCCAGTGGTAATTGGTCTAGTTACCCACCTCATAAACACGACGTTCATCAACCACCTGACGAAGTGGATCTCGAGGAGATCTACTATTACAAAATTGATCGACCAGAAGGTTATGCGATTCAAAGGGTCTATACTTCCGATGGCAGGATCGACGAAACCCTGACTATCAGGGACAGTGAATTGGTACTGATACCCGAAGGCTATCACCCAGTTGTGGCCGCTCACGGGTACAATGTTTACTACCTTAATGCACTTGCTGGCAGCGCTCGTTCAATGGCCGCATCCGACGATCCCAACTATGCCTGGGTCCGGCAATCCTGGAAAGAAACGGACCCACGTGTTCCGCTTGTACGAGGTGCCACCGCCAAATGAAGGCAGATCGACGCTTCGATATTCTTTTGATGGGCCGCAGTTCCATCGACCTTTACGCCAATGACATCGGTGCCCCTTTCCCTGAGATAAAAAGTTTTGCTGCTTACGTTGGTGGTTGCCCAACGAACATTAGCGTGGGCACACGCCGTTTAGGACTCCGGTCAGTACTACTCACTGCGGTTGGAGAAGATCCAGTGGGCGATTTTCTGCTGCACTTTCTGGAACAAGAAGGTGTTGTCAAAGACTTCATCCCTCGCAAGAAAGGTCATCGTACGAGTGCGGTAATTCTTGGCATTGAGCCACCCGACAAATTCCCACTGGTCTACTACCGAGACAATTGTGCCGATATTGAACTGACATTTGCAGATGTGATCGCTGCGCCCATCGCGGAAAGTCGAGTGCTGCTGATCTCAGGGACTGGGTTGAGCCGGGAGCCAAGTCGTAGCGCCACAATTTTTGCTGCGGAGCGAGCGAACGCATGCGACACTAAAGTCGTCCTTGATCTTGATTTTCGACCAGACCAGTGGCACGACGCGCGGGCCTTTGGTGTAACCGTTCGTTCAGTTCTGCGTTTGACTGATCTTGTGATCGGCACCGCCGATGAGGTGAAGGCAGGTGCGCTAAGTGAAGATCTTGCCGTGAGTGTCGAACATTCCCAAGTATCAGGAGCGCGGGTCAGCGGTGATGTCTCTGACGCGGTTGGCCTAACTCTAAGCTCTGGTCCGGAGGCGCTTGCATTGAAACGCGGTGGAGAAGGAACCACGGTCTACTTGAAAGGCGGTGAACAAATCGAGGCGGCAACATTTCCAGTTGAAGTCCATAACGTACTAGGTGCCGGCGATGCCTTCGCAAGCGGTTTTCTGTATGGCTATTTGAAGGGTTGGGATTGGTACAAAGCGGCGCGAATGGGAAATGCCTGTGGCGCCATCGTCGTTACGCGTCATGGCTGTGCCAATTTCATGCCATACGAAGAGGAAGCGCTTAGTTTTGTTGAAGAGCGAGGAGGCTTTTAAGTGGAGGTCTTTGACGAAAAGGAATTTCTGCCGGCTTCGGCACTGGCGAAGATAACCCAACTACGAATGGATGATCCTGGTCACGCGGCTCGTATTGCAAAGTCACGAAAGCGTCGTAAGACACTCTCAACTGATGGCAAACTGAACATCCTGGCCGCAGATCATCCTGCGCGCCGCGTAACCAAGGTTGGAAACGACTCGCTGAAAATGGCCGATCGCCATGGCTATCTGGCGCGGATTGTTCGTGTGCTGCAGAGCGACATGGTTGATGGCCTGATGGCCTCGATGGATCTCCTTGAAGATTTGTTGGTGCTACATGCGATGTTTGCTGAAGGTGGTGGGCCACCTCTGCTGGATAACAGATTACTCATCGCCAGCCTCAATCGCGGTGGATTAGCAGGAGCGAGTTGGGAGATGGATGATCCGGTTACTGGACCATCAGCAAATAAGTGTGCAGCAATGGGATTGGACGGAGCGAAACTCCTAATGCGTGTTTGCGATGAAGAGCCTGAGTCGCTGAAGACAATAATGTATTGTGCTCGAGCGATCACGGAGATGAATGCAGTTGGTTTACCGACATTCCTTGAGCCGTTACCCGTTGCAAAAAGCGATGGAGGTTATCAGGTCATCAAAACCGCCGAAGCGCTGACGAAGATCGTTGGGGTAGCATCGGCTTTGGGAGACGGCAGTAGCTATATCTGGTTGAAACTACCTTACTGTGAGAATTATTCGACCGTGGCTGGTGCGACCACGTTACCGATCCTGCTGCTTGGCGGCGAGTCGGTTGGTGACGCCACTCCTCTATTAAGAGAGATCGAAGCCGGCCTAAACTCCGGATCAAATGTTCGCGGCGCTTTAGTGGGTCGGAATGTACTTTATCCGGGCCCAGAGGATCCTTTTGTTATTGCCCAAGCGACAGGATCGATTATTCATCAAAGCTGGACGGTTGAGCGAACGGTTGTTGCCCAGGAATCGTGGCGAGGACGTGACTTACGATTAATATCCGATTATTGTCACCGTCTGGCAAAAACTAGTGACGCTTAAAAGTCGAACCGTGCGGCCAACCTTTAGAGAATTGGTGTTTCCAGCGACAACAACGAATCATGCAAAAGCGCAGAGTAACCACGGCGCAGGCGCTAATCAGTTTTCTTAAAAACCAGTACGTCGAATGCGACGGCAACGAGAAGCCCTTTTTTGGGGGGGTCTGGGGTATCTTTGGCCATGGTAACGTGGCTGGAGTTGGACAAGCCCTGCAACAAACCGAATCGTTTCGCTATTACCTTGCGCGTAACGAGCAAGCGATGGTCCATACCGCAACTGCTTATGCCAAGATGAACAATCGATTGGCTGCTTTCGCTTGTACGTCCTCCATTGGTCCAGGCGCTACAAACATGATCACTGGAGCAGCGACCGCAACGATCAATCGCTTGCCTGTGTTATTGCTACCCGGCGATATCTTCGCGCGACGCAATGTTGCTCCAGTGCTCCAGCAGTTGGAGTCAGAATATACACAGGACATTTCCGTAAATGATGCCTTCAAGCCTGTCTCGCGTTACTGGGACCGCATTAACAGGCCTGACCAATTGCCCTCCGCTCTATTGGAAGCAACTCGTGTATTAACTTCACCCGCTAACACGGGGGCGGTGACGCTGGCCCTACCGCAGGACGTGCAAGCCGAGGCATGGGATTATCCAGAGGAACTTTTTGAAAGGAGAGTTTGGCACGTCGCGCGTCCACTGGCTGATCGAACCTTGCTGAAGCAAGCCATTGATTGGATCCGGCGAGCAAAGCAGCCATTCATCATTGCGGGTGGTGGTGTCATTTACAGCGAAGCGAGCGAATCGCTCAAAAAGCTGGTAGAACAAACAGGTATTCCAGTTGGAGAGACCATGGCAGGAAAGGGGGCTCTTCGTTGGGACCATCCGCAAAATCTCGATGCGGTCGGAGTGACCGGGACCCCGGGTGCAAACGTCCTGGCGCGCGAAGCTGATCTGATCATTGCCATTGGTACACGTCTCAGCGATTTCACTACTGCGTCAAAGACTGCCTTTCAGAATCCGAAAGTCCGCTTTGTAAACATCAATATTGCTGAATTTGACGCCCACAAACACGCAGCATTGCCTCTCGTTTCCGATGCTCGCATCACACTCGACGAACTTACTGCGGCACTCGAAGGCTACAAAGTCTCAGAGGAATATTCCTCGCGTATTGTCTCCTTCAAGGAGCAATGGAACGTTGAAACCGAGCGCCTTTTCAACCGCCGGATTGGACCACCAATCAGTCAAAGTGAAGTTATCGGAATTGTTAATCGGTTTTCCAACCCAACCGATGTGATGGTTTGCGCTGCAGGTAGTCTTCCCGGAGACCTACATAAACTGTGGCGCACAAATGATCCGAAAGGCTACCACCTCGAATACGGTAACTCATGTATGGGTTATGAAATTGCCGGTGGACTGGGAGTAAAGATTGCTGACCCGTCGCGTGAAGTGTATGTGCTGGTTGGCGACGGCTCATACTTGATGATGTCGTCGGAGATCGTCACTGCGCTTCAGGAGGGATATAAGCTCACGATCGTCGTGTTGAATAATTATGGTTTCAGCAGTATCGGCGGTCTTTCCCAGGCGTTGGGTTCTGGTGGATTTGGCACCAATTACAAAATGCGAAGTTCCGAGAGTGGTCAGTTAGACGGCCCAAGGCTGGAAGTAGATTTCGCGGCTAATGCGGCAAGTCTGGGGGCACAAGTGGAGCGTGCCACAACCCGCGAGGATTTAGAACGAGTTTTGGAGCTGGCGCGCCAAAACGACCGTACTACGGTAATCGTGGTCGAAGTGGACAAAGAGGTACGCGTTCCCGGTTATGAATCGTGGTGGGATGTCCCCGTCGCCGAAGTTTCGGAGATGGAATCAGTCAACCAGGCGCGTGAGAGTTATGAAACAGGCCGGAAGCGTGAGCGTTTCTTTTCATAGACTTCTAAATCACGGCGAATTATCAAGGCATGACAGAACCCGTTCTAGAAATGCGCCAAATCAGAAAGACGTTTCCCGGCGTTGTGGCTCTCGACAACGTTGATTTTGAGCTGAAACGCGGTGAGGTCCACATACTCCTCGGTGAAAACGGTGCGGGAAAGTCCACCCTAATGAAAATTCTGAGTGGCGCCTACCAAAAGAGTGCTGGCCAGATTACTTATAACGGGGTTGAAGTTGAGATCAAGAATCCGAAACACGCACAAACATTGGGTATCAGCACCGTATACCAGGAGTTCAATCTGATTCCGCACTTACCGATCGGCGAGAACATCTTTCTCGGCCGCGAGCCCGTCCGGTTTCCAGGAGTCATTGATCGCCGGAGCATCCGTGAAGGGGCGCAAAGCGCTATGGCCGCGTTGGGACTGGCAATTGACCCACGAAGAGTCGTGCGGAGTCTTAGAGTTGCCGAACAGCAGATGGTTGAAGTGGCCAAGGCACTTTCACTAGATGCCCAAATATTGATCATGGACGAGCCAACCGCCGCTCTGACGGAGCATGAAATTGAAGAACTCTTTGCGACCATTCGGAGATTGAAAGAGAAAGGCGTGGCGATCGTTTACATCTCACACCGCATGGAAGAACTATTTGAAATCGGTGATCGGGTAACGGTCTTACGTGACGGGCGTTCAGTGGGAACTTACGACGTTCGCGAAATGAGCAAAGTGGAATTGATCAGGTTGATGGTAAATCGTGAATTGACGGAGTTATTCCCCAAGGAGCATGCAACTCGAGGTGCTGAAGTTCTCCGCGTCGAAAATTTGAACACCAGGAACGGGTTAAAAGACATTAGTTTCTCGCTGCACAAAGGAGAGGTGCTCGGTGTCGCCGGCCTGCTGGGTGCGGGTCGCACTGAATTAGCACGTGCGATTTTTGGTCTCGATCACATCTCTTCAGGAACCATCTACATCAAGGGGGCGGTTCACAAAATTAGTTCTCCGCGCAGTGCTATTAAGTCAGGACTTGGTTTTCTTACTGAGGACCGAAAGTCTCAAGGTTTGGTCTTGCCTTTGTCGGTTGAAAGAAATCTTTGCCTTTCGAGTGTCGACAAGTTTTCGAGGTGGGGCGTTATGAACACTAAGAAAGAGCGAGATGCAGCGAGGCGTTACACAAACGAGCTACGCATTAAGACGCCCAGCCTTGATCAGAAAGTCGTTTTCCTGAGTGGGGGCAATCAACAGAAGGTTGTGCTCAGCAAGTGGCTCTGTTCTGAGGCGGAGGTATTTATCTTCGATGAGCCAACGCGCGGTGTTGATGTAGGCGCAAAGGCTGAAATTTATCAGTTAATGAACCGGCTAACAGCTGCCGGCGTCGCTATCCTAATGATTTCGTCGGAGATGCTCGAAGTATTAGGCATGAGCGACCGCATCATGGTAATGCGCGGTGGCACAATCGCAGGTGAATTTTCGGCCGCGGAGTCGACGCAAGAGAGAATCCTACAATGCGCCCTCGGGGAATAGCCCTCCCAGAGCATTTCCTATCGCACTACGGTCGACAGCTCGGAACGCTCGCGGGCCTTATGGCCATGGTGATAGTGCTATGGATCCTGACTCCTCATTTCTTAACAGTCTCTAACCTTCTCAATATTGCCGAGCAAGCGACAATAATCGCCATCATAGCCGTTGGCATGACCTTCGTGATCATTACTGGTGGTATCGACCTTTCTGTTGGTTCGGTGCTGGCGTTTTCCGGGGTGGTAATGGCGAGTGCGCTTCAGCGAGAAGTTCACTTGCCACTGGCTTTATTGATCGGTCTGGGAGTGGGTCTCATTTGCGGATTATTAAACGGTATGTTGATTACCGTCGGACGGCTCCCTCCTTTTATAGCTACTCTGGGGATGATGAGTGTGGCCCGCGGCGCAGCGTTGATGTTTACCGAAGGCAGACCGATCTCTGGTTTTTCAGAACACTTCCGTTCTTTGGCAACTGGCGAAGTGGCTCTAATCCCGAGTCCAGTGTTGATAATGATTGCTGTCTACATCGTGGCACATTTTGCTTTGCGCCGTACTAAGCTGGGTCGCTACGCGTATGCAATTGGTGGCAACGAAGAAGCCGCGCTGCTCTCAGGCATCAACGTTCGACTTTACAAGAGCATGGTATATGGCCTCGCGGGGATGCTCGCTGGATTAGCCGCAATCTTACTAACAGCGCGCTTGAATTCTGCGCAACCCATCGCTGGAATGAATTACGAGTTGGACGCAATCGCGGCAACCGTGATTGGTGGAACAAGTTTGCTGGGCGGCGAAGGCACGGTGGTAGGTACCTTGATCGGCGCATTGATTATGGCGGTGCTCAGAAATGGACTCAATCTATTAGGTGTTTCATCCTTTATCCAACAGGTTGTCATCGGGTCTGTAATTATCCTGGCAGTTTTAATCGATATGGCCTTGAAGAAACGAGGCAAATATTAGTCTCAAAGACGGTGGAAGGAGAAAACTTCAAATGAAGAAGGGTCTGACGTTTATTCTTTTAGGAGTGTTTTCGATCATCTTGCTGAGTTGTCAGCGAGGTGGGGAGCAGACAAGTGGCGCTCCAAGAATCGCTTTAGTATTGAAAACCGCAAACAACCCTTTCTTTATTGATATGCAAAAGGGTGCTGAGGAAGCAGCAAAGAAGTTGGGCGTAAACCTCGTGGTGCAGGCAGCTGAGCGAGAAGTGGACGTCGAAAAGCAGATGCAGATCATCGAGAATCTAATTCAAGCCAAAGTGGCGGCGCTGTGCGTTACGCCGAGCGGATCGCGCGAGATTGTTCCGGCAATAGAAAAGGCCAATCGCGCCGGCATTCCCGTTGTGATTGTCGATACTCGAGTAGATCCGAAAACCATGAGCGAATCGAAAGGGAAGATCGCGACGTTCATCGGCTCTGACAATTATGAGGGTGGTAAACTTGCCGGCGAATTTATCGCGAAGAAACTGAACGGAAAAGGGAAGGTTGCGGTGCTCGAAGGAATTCCCGGTCACGAAACAGGTGATTCAAGACTGAAAGGCTTTCGCGAAGCTATCCAAGCGACACCCGGGATCGAGATTGTTGCGTCGCAAACGGCAAATTGGGAAAGAGATCAAGGCTTTAACGTCTTTCAAAATATCCTACAATCTCACCCTGATATTCAAGCTGTATTTGCTTGTAGTGACCTGATGGCCCTGGGAGCCGTAGAAGCAATTGCCGCGGCGAAGAAGACTGGTCAGATCATGGTTGTTGGGTTTGACGCAGCAAACGAGGCGCGAGAGGCTGTACTGAAAGGAACCATGGACGCTACAGTGGCCCAGTCGCCTGCCGAAATGGGCGCGCTGGCCGTCGAAAACGCTTATAAGGTGATCAAGGGTGAGCCAGTAAAGGATGAGTTTGTTGTTCCGATTAAGTTGATCACAAAAGAAAACGCAGCGAGCAAATAGAACAATAGGGAGCGAAGCATGAGCAATAGGTTAGGCATTGGCGTAATAGGCCTTGGTCGACTCGGCGCCGCGTATGCAAAATATTTTACGGGCCGAATTACAGGCGCAAAGCTGGTGGCTATTTCCGATGTAAACGAAGCTACCGCGACTTCATCGGCTGCACAGTTGGGTGTCACGCGAATTCATAGCCGTCATCAGGATTTGATAGCGGATGAAGCTGTCGATGCTATCGTCATTGTCAGTCCAACGAGCACTCATCGAGAGATTGTTGCTGACGCTGCAAGTCAGGGCAAACCCATTTTTTGTGAGAAGCCTTTATCGATTAATTTGAACGAAGCGCTGGCTATGCTGCGAGTTGTAAATGAGACGAATGTCTTCTTCCAAATGGGCTTTATGAGGCGGTTTGATAAGGGATACGTCGCCGCACGGAACAAAATCGAAGAGGGCGCAATCGGAACGCCCGTGCTCTTCAAATCATCCTCACGCGATCCTTATCGGCCCAGTCTTGAGTACCTCGATCCAGTACATAGCGGCGGACTTCTAGTTGATTGCGGCATTCATGATCTCGATCTCGGGCGATGGTTTATGGGCGACATCGCGAGCGTCTACACCATCGGAGGAACACTCGCATATCCGGAAATGAAAACGATTGCAGATATCGATAACGCAGTAACGAGTCTTTACTTCACAAGCGGCGCTCTGGGTGTTATCGACCTGAGTCGAAACGGCGTTTACGGATACGATATTCGCACAGAAATTCTTGGCACTGAGGGCACGCTGAAAATCGGTTATCTCAGAGAAACCCCAATTATGGTCATGACTAAAGATGGCATAACTCATGACACGGTGCCCTATTTCACAGAGCGCTTCGAACAGGCCTACATCTCTCAACTGCAAAATTTCGTCGAGAATGTCTTACAAGGTAGACCTCCAACCGTTACCTGTGCCGACGGTGTGGCCGCTCTGCAAGCGAGCGCGGCAGCAACCGTGTCTCACAAAGAGAATCGTCCAGTAAAAATCGAAGAAGTAACTGCGAAGTTGGAGCACTGAGCATCTGGCTTCCCTGAAGAGAACGCTGCAGCGTTTTGTTTGTTGATATCTTGTGAGTCTCGTAATCTTGTCTTAGGTCTTATTTAAGAACGCTAAGCTTGGATTAAACCCGATTTCGAAATCAAGAAATGTCATCGACGAAAATCAAGGTTGGGAATGCACCCGTTAGCTGGGGCGTGATGGAAATAGCTGGGTGGGGAAAACTGATCCCGTACTCCCAACTCCTCGACGAAATAAAGGAGGCAGGTTACGAGGGAACTGAACTCGGCCCTTATGGTTACTTTCCCACGGAGGCTAAAGCCCTTGCTTCAGAACTTTCTAGCCGTCAACTTCAACTGATCGGTAGCTTTGTCCCTATTCCTCTCGCTCATCCAGACCGTCACGACGTTGCACACAAAGAGGCAATGGAGGTCGCGCGTTTGTTGGCCCAGACTGGCGCGCCGTTGATTGTCCTGGCCGATGAAATGAATGAAATGCGGATAGCGGTGTCGGGTCGAGTTGATGAACTGCAAAATGGGATGACAGACGCACAGTGGGATGGCGCTTCTGAGATTCTCCATCGCATTGCGCAGGATTGTCGTCAGCTTGGTCTATCTCCGGTTTTTCATCATCACGCAGGTACCTTCATTGAAACGCCGAACGAGGTAGCCAGGCTGTGTGCTAATACCAATCCGAATCTTCTTGGGCTTTGTCTTGATACCGGTCATTATTTCTTTGGCGGTGGAGATCCGCGTGAGGCCATCGAGTCGTATGGTTCTCGTATCCATCATCTCCATCTGAAAGATGTTCGGCTCGGTGTTCTTACTAAGGTTCGTGAAAATAAGGTTGGTTTTCTTGACGCCGTTCGCCGGGGTGTGTTTTGCGAACTTGGTGAGGGTGATGTCGATCTAAAATCAGTTGTCCAAGATATCGCTAGCACCGGGTATTCAGGGTGGGCCGTTGTCGAGCAAGATGTGGATACCCGAAACGAGAACGTCAAACCACTTGAGAGCGCTATCCGCAGCCGGCGGTACCTCAGAAACGAGATCGGTATCTGAAGATTTACGCTGCCACAAACCAAACCGATTCGTTGTGTAGTGGCGCGTAAGCCCTCAGTTGGATTTAACAGAGATTGCGCACAGATCTGAAGTCAAGTTGGTGACCGATTTCTTTTTCGGTTTATTGAATCCAATACAATGAAGGTTTCCGGTCCTCGAATTGTTCCTACACTAACACGTTCGCTATCAGTGACTTGTCTTATGCTGGCTTTGTTTGTTCCGGCATCGTTTCAGACAACGAATCGTTCACAGCCATTAATTACTTACGTCGATCCATTCGTCGGCACGGAAAACGGCGGCAACATCGTGCCCGGGGCGCAGGTACCTTTTGGCTTCGTGCATGTAAGCCCCGACACTGCCTACCCAAATACAGCCGGCTACAATCCTTTCGAAAACATAATTGGCTTTAGCCAAACCCATGTAAGTGGAACCGGTGGCGCGAGTAAGTATGGCAACTTCCTCACTGTGCCGTTAGTTGGCAATCTTCACGTAAACAATCTCGGTTCGCCTAAGAGCGAGGAGTCTGCTTCGCCCGGTTACTATACTGTTCGGCTCACTCGATCGAACGTCAAAGTAGAACTAACATCAACTCGACTTGTAGCGATGCATCGCTACAACTATCCAAAATCACAGCTCTCTCATCTGCTGATCGATGTCAGTTCTGTAGTTCAACCAGAAAGCGGAAAAGATGCGATCAAGAACCCACATCCTATTGATTGTTGGGTGCGCGTGATCGCTCCTAATCGAATTGAGGGCAGCGGTAATTTTGTCGGTGGATGGAATCAGTCGCCTTACACCATCCATTTTTCAGCGGAATTCGACCGACCATTTAACTCTTTTGGAACCTGGAGAGACGATCGTATAGCCCCGGATACAAAGGCTGCTTCTAGTGAGGGAAGAGTTGGTGCTTACGCAACTTTCGATACTATCAGCAATCAAACAGTGCAGATGAAGATCGGCGTTTCCTTCATCAGCCCTGAGAAGGCTCGAGCAAATCTTCTCAAAGAGGCTCCAGGTTGGGACTTCGACGGTGTGCGCGCGCGAGCGGAAGCAGCTTGGGAGAGCGCTCTAAACCAAATCAAGATCGAAGGCGGAGAGCAGGAGCAACGCAACGTTTTCTATACAGCTTTGTTCCACTGTTATTACATGCCTCACGATCTGAGTGGGGAAAACGTATGGTGGAATTCAACCGAGCCCCATTACGAAGACTTTTACGCCATCTGGGACACATTCCGCACACACTTACCGCTTTTGACTCTAATTCAGCCTGACCGACATCGCGATATGATTCGTTCACTAGTCGATACGTATGTTCACACAGGTTGGATGCCTGACTCTCGAATTGCCGGTGCTAATGGAATGACACAGGGCGGATCGAATAGCGACGTCGTCATTGCTGATGCATTGGCTAAAGGCGTAACGGGAATTGACTACCCGAAAGCGTACGAAGCATTGGTCAAGAATGCTGAGGTGCTAAGCCCTCGCCCGCTCTATGAAGGACGTGAGCTCACGGAGTACAAGCAACTCGGGTATATATCAATGAATTATCCACGGTCGGCATCGCGCACGGTGGAGTATGCATACAATGATTTCTGTGTTGCTCAGGTGGCGCAGAGTCTCGGGCACACAGCCGACAGTCAGAAATATTTTCAGCGGGCAAACAATTGGATGAATTTGTGGAACGATGAATCCAAATCGATCCGTCCGCGGCATGCCGATGGAACCTGGCTGGAGCCGTTCACGGCACGCCATTTTTACCCGGACAATAATTACAGCTACTGGGATGCACCATTCTACGAAGGGAGTGGATACATATACGGAACTTACGTCCCGCATGATGCTCAGGGATTAATCAACAAGTTAGGCGGCGACGATGCTTTTATTAAATGGTTAGATACATTCTTTGCAAATACGCCCTCTCGTGATCCTAAATTCGACCAAAGTCTCTACAACCATAGCAATGAACCCAACTTTCTCGCAGCGTTCCTCTATATACACGCCGGTCATCCCGAACTCACCGCCAACCGCCTGAGGCGCATTCTTGCGACCGAATACTTCAAGGGACCAGGTGGAATACCCGGCAACGACGACAGCGGGGCGATGTCGTCGTGGTATGTTTGGGCGGCGATGGGACTCTATCCAAACGCCGGACAACCCTTCTACTACATCGGCAGTCCTTTGTTCCGACGCTCGACAATTAATCTTGGAGGCGGTCGCAGTTTTGTGATTGAAGCGCCGGAGACCTCGGCTAGTAATCTTTATGTGCAATCGGCGACTATCAATGGCCGTGTTCTGGACCGCGCGTGGTTGAAGCATGAAGAAATAGCAGGTGGTGGAAAGTTAGTCTTGCAAATGGGATCGACACCTTCTAATTGGGGAAGAAGCGACCGACCGCCTTCGATGACCAAGCCAAAATAGGTAGCTTTTTCTGTCAGATCATCATTTCGAAGACGGCAGATTCAAGCCGCAGTTCAAGGCTCGTTCAACGGCTAAGCGGTAAAGCATCAGGAATCAAATGTCTTTAAGGACGACTACATGCCTGATTTTCTTCACACTCCTCTTTATTCCTTCTCTAGCGACCGCAGCGCGATCCACGATCGGAAAACCTCTTGTACCTAGTCAGCAAACAAAAACCAGCGAACGCATCATCCATATTGATCCTCCCCAAGACGGTGAAAGTCGGTATGCGTATGTGCCATTTGTTGTTCCAGCTCACACTGTAAAAATCGCCGTCAGCTACCAATATGATCGCGCTAACGGCAGCAATACGATAGACATCGGATTGTTCGACGCCCGTTCGCGTGGTTCTGATACGGACCCTCGAGGGTTTCGCGGCTGGAGTGGTGGGCGACGATCCGAATTCTTTATTTCTCGCAATGAAGCAACACCCGGTTACGTCTCCGGGGCCACGAATCCGGGAACATGGCACATTATTCTTGGGCTTTACCAGGTCGCTCCCTCAGGTGTGACCGTGAGTTTCAAAATAAGCATCACAACAGATCAAGCAGGGGTCACCGCGAACGCCAGAAACGACTCGTCAGCAAGGAACCGCCGCTCGATAACCAGCCATCCCAACATGCACTGGTGGAGTGGCGACCTTCACATGCATACCATTCATAGCGATGGTGATTGGACAATTGACGACTTACTTTCCAGCGCGAGCAAGCTTGGTCTGAATTTTATCGCCGTCACTGACCACAACACATCAAGTCATCATTTGGAGATCACCCGACTGGCCAGGAAGTTCTCGCAGCCGCTTGTAATTCGTGGCGAGGAAATCACTACCTATGGAGGGCACACCAATGCCTGGGGACTTCCGTCTGGGACTTGGATCGATTTTCGTGTGCGTCCGAAAGACAGCGTTGGCATGTCGAAGCTTGTCGAAGCAGCCCATCGCGTTGGCGCCCTTATTTCAATCAATCATCCGTTCGCCCTATGCGGTGGATGTGCCTGGACCTACGAGTCGGCTGTGCGCTACTTCGATGCTATTGAAGTATGGAACGGCGAGTGGGACGCGGCAGATGAATTGGCTCTGGC
>JBKPQV010000649.1:0-4764 GCA_046734235.1 Acidobacteriota bacterium | reverse complement strand
TGCACACGCATGATTAGACGTGTTTTAGCTGAAATAGCTTTTCGATAATCATCAAGATGAGTCTTGTTTGTGGTGCCAACTTCAATCATGCGTGTACCCGAACTCGCCATTACATCCGGCACACGAAAATCACCACCTATCTCGACAAGTTCACCACGTGAAACTAACGTCTCGCCGTCACCTGCAATGACTCCGAGAACCAACAAAGCTGCGGCTGCGCAGTTGTTGACCACCAATGCGTCTTCGGCGCCGGTCAGATCGCGAAGCAGCGCTTCAACCCGGGCCCCTCGTTTTCCACGCAAGCCGGTTGCGCTGTCGTACTCAAGAGTGCAATACCGAGCCGCCTCTTCGTTTATCGCGGCCTGCGCCGCCTTTGATAGTGGGGCCCGACCCAGGTTCGTGTGCAAGATGACCCCGGTCGCGTTGATTACATTTCTGATTCCGTTTCGACTTTCGAGAGTTGATATTTCTTGCAGTCGCTTTGCTGCAATTTCCAGAAGAGCCTCAGCGGTGAATGCATCGCCTTCCTGGCCCGATGACTTGATGGCCGCACGGATCTCGGCGGTAACCAAACGTGCAAGTGCGGTAATGCGCTTGACCCCAATGGTGGCACGCAATTCAGTAGCAGGCTCGGTCCGTAGTAATTCATCGACTGAGGGCACGAGGCGCAGCCTTGGGTCTCCGGACTTTCTTTCTGTTGGCATAGGGGCTTTGAAATCGCTTCTAGTTAGTACTTAAGAATAACTTGTGATTAACGTACTTTCCACCATGAGCGCAAAACCGATAGAAATGCGAGGCTTTTCGGCAATGCTGAAACGCGTTCTAATAAGTTGTTGACATGGCTCTTTTGAAACTTCTAGACTGACTTCATTCGCGTCTGAGCGACGCACCCGCCTTGCAGGCCCGCCTTGGAGAGTTTCTGTGGCAATACGTGCAAATAAGCTGCATAGAATCCAGCAGCAGATTCGAATCAAAAACAAGTACACGGTTGGTGATAGCCAACCAACTCCTGACGAGCAATTGACTCGCTTGGAGGAGGACATCCGTAAACTGAGAATCGAGTTTGATATCTTTTTTAACGGTGCGACAAAACGCCCACCTTACGAGACAAAAGGTCGGGTCGAGACATTGCTCAAACGATTGGGCGACGATCGAACGCTGACTTACGCGCAAAGGTTTCGCTATAACTCCCTTGTTGCTCGTTACAACGCATTTCGAGATCTCTGGCGACGGATTATGCAGGGTAGGGAAGAAGGTCGGGACCCGGTTAGCAATGCGAGGATGCAGGCAAAGAAGCAGACTCAGAAGACTCCTCAGCCAGTCTCATTCGTTTGTGCTGATGCGCATAAAGATGTTGAGACTGTGCGGAACCTTTATCAATCGTTAATTGACGCCAAGAGACATTGCGGAGAGGCTGTGGAAGACCTCTCGTTCGCTCGTTTTCATAGTCTCATAGCCACTAAGGCAGATGGTTTGAAAGAACGACTCGGATGCGACCACGTGAAGTTTTCTGTTACCGTGGAAAGCGGACACGTAAGTTTCAAAGCAATTGCCCACCGTAAACGGAAGAACTAATTTAGAGTGGTTTAGGCGACGGCGCGAGATGGCGAGTTGGGTAAAGGGGCGATCTTTTAGGATTTGCGCAAGTAAAATCTCAAGCATTACAAAAAGAAAAGGCGACCATGTTGGTCGCCTTTTAACTTTTGTGAGCTTACCGGACCCGTGACCGGAAGCAGTCAGTGGCTTTGCTGACGCAAGCCGGGAGACGATCACATCTTCGTGACTTTTTCGGCCTGCGGTCCCTTTGGCCCTTGCGTCACTTCAAACTCAACTTCCTGACCCTCTTCGAGGGTCTTGAAGCCGTCGCCCTGAATGGCGCTGTAATGAACGAAGATGTCCGAAGAGCCGGGCTGTTCGATAAAACCATAGCCCTTCGAATTGTTAAACCACTTGACCTTACCGGTTATTCTAGACATAACAACGAATCCTCCTAACGATTCGGTAAAACAGGCAGAAAAACCCTATGGTTTTCTTACCTTCTAGGTTAATGCTTGTGAGCCGGGTCGCACCTTGAAGTAGTGCTAGACGGAAACACACAACCAACAAAAAATGCATGGTGAAAAGCGCGGGGTGCGCTATTTCAACATGCACAGACTAACGGGGGCAGAACTAACGAAACTCATTTCTGTAAAGCTTTTTTCTCGGTATGCGGGGAACTGAGATAACTCCGGGCCCCGGCATCAAAAACGACGGCGCATACTAAGCGAAAGCAAATCACGCTGTCAATCAAAAAAGCTGCTTAAACTTCATTCCTGTTGAGCTTACAGACTCCAAGGGGAGTAAACAAGCAATACTCCCACTATTCCAACATCTATTTTTTCGGGCTAAAAACCAAATATTGAAGCGGATTGACCGGCTCGTCGTTGATCCTCACTTCGTAGTGCAAATGAGGTCCGGTCGAACGTCCGGTAGACCCAACTTTGCCCACTAATTGACCCCGGGACACCTGTTGACCATTTTCAACATCGATATGGGAAAGGTGTCCGTACCGGGTGCTTAAGCCGCCCCCATGGTCGATGACCACCAGTTGGCCATAGCCATTTTGCCAGCCAACAAAGGAGACATGTCCCTGCGCTCCGGCTACTACGGAAGCACCCATCGGGGCTTCTATGTCCTGACCTGTATGAAATTCATAGCCAGGGCCGCCAAACGGATTTCGGCGTCCTCCGAAACCGCCTTCCAGCGTTCCGTCGACTGGCCAAATGGTTGGTGTATAGCCGCGCTGTCGGAGCACCTGCTCGTAATCGCTCATATTCTCTTCCAGGCGGCTCATCTTCGAGGCCAGTGTAGCGAGAGCCATCTCATCCAATGGTAGCTCGGGGCCACCTGTGCCCGGCAGTACTGAGTCTTCCTGAACAACTCCGGATTTTTCTGCTAATTTACGAGATGTGTCTTCAACCTTCTCGACGCGGTTGTTGAGCTTTTCAAGTTCCTGACGTTGGCGATCATTCTCTGCACGTAATCGCTGATTCTCCAACTCCGTACGTAGATGAGTGGCTTGTTGGGTCAAGCCATAAACGCCAAAGGTCAAGACAGCCAGCAAGCCTACTGCAACAAAGCTGGCAATCGTGACTACTTTTCGCTCAATTCTGATTCTTTGAACGCGGGCTTTCGAACGGGACGTGTGGGCGATTATGAATGCATAGAAACGGTCATCTTTTGCCATCTTTGGCGTGCTCCTTTTTTGCTGTCGCGTGAAACCCGAGGCTGCGTCAGCAACCAAAGACACAACTCGCCAAAAGCGATTTGCGTAGTTTGTTTTAAACGAGTTCTTAGGTTGACCTACTTGAAGAATTGCAGCGGACGAATTGAAACCTCCAGGTCCCTCCGAGGTGAAATGCATCCGGCCGGTGCTGCAAGAAACCCGAACCTATCACAGGCTTAGTAGTGGTTGCAACCGGGCAAGAGAATTAGAACCAAGAAGTATTAGAGACTTAAGATTAGAAAATAAGGGCTCTTGGAATAACTCAGAGCCCTGGTTGGACACTTTGATTTTCCGGGTCGGCTCAAAAATTTTCTGCTTCGCGTCGTTTTCGAGAGCGGTCTCGTAAGATTGCCAGGGCAATCAATACGATCAATGCAACAAAGATCACTACAACAGCGATTTTAATAGCAACGATCAGGAATCCGACAAGCGTGATGAGTTGTCGCAACAGCGCAACAATCAAAAGAATCAGTGCGATTAGTCCACCAAGTCGTCCAAAAACCTTAAAAACTCCACACATAATTACTCCCTAATTTAAGCTCGTCCAAAATTTAAGACCTTCGTTCGAACGGAAGAGGTTCGCGTTTCGCAAACTGAGTGGTCTCCCCGGTTCGAAATGATGCAGTGTCCACAGGTCTGGAGACGACAACAGACGGTGGTGGTCGACGTGAATCAAAACGGATGATTCGATCAGAAGCTTTGCCGCGACGCAAGTAGTCAAACAACATGTAAGCACCCAACGCAACCAGGGCTACCGGAAGTAACTCCTTGATTGGAAGCGTAACCCCCAGCAATGTGTGCAGTAGGAAGAGCGTTCCGATAATAATTAAGGTCGTGCCCCAAGCGAACGGATTGCCATACAGGCGGCGGGCAATCACATCTTCTTCAGCGTCAGGTGACAGGCCAGCCCGCATCAGTTGAGCCGTGCGACAAGCATCTACCGCCGCAAACAACCAGGTCCCGAGCACGCCGAGCACAAAAAAGGCGATTCCCCCCTGCGTCAACACCGCCATCTGAAAGAAGCTGGCGAAGATTGCGAAGTGCACAATCGCTTTTGAAGTTTGCCCGTTGTACGCAGCGCCTAAACCAGGCACAAAAGATAATAAGGTGGCGACGAAAGGCGAGCTCTTGCGGCGCACAATATGTGACGGCGTTGCGTGATGGCGGAGTAGTTCAACTCCAGCAACGATGCAGTCCTGACAGAATGGAAAACCACGCACGCGATGATCACAGGCCGGGCAGAGCCAACGAGCGCACTGATTGCACTGAACCACCGCCGGATTCTTTGAATGGTAGCCACAGTACATCATTTTTCTTACTTCTCTTTGTGCTCGTTGCCGGTTTTAGATTCGGAATTATTTTGTTGCTTCTGCTGATCTGATGAATCTTTAGCCGGTGGTGGCGGCGCTGGTTTTTGTTCGTCCGACCCAGTCGTCTTCTTTAGATCATCAATTACCTCTTCGGCCTCCAACTTCGATTGACCGCTGGTTCGTTCGGCA
>JBKPQV010000648.1:0-9679 GCA_046734235.1 Acidobacteriota bacterium | reverse complement strand
AACAGTGTGACTCGAATATTACATTCGGTTGATTGTTGTGAAGGTACGATAGGTGTTGCAACGACTAAGAGTGCGAAGCTGATTAAAAGTCTAATGGTCAGGAGCGAAACTCGTTTCATCGAATAATGCCTTCCTTGGCAGCGGTTGGTTAAGAAGGGCAGAATTATACTATGTCGAGTAATGAAACATTTTTCATGACTGGCTTTCCGGGTTTTATTGCCCACCGTTTGATTTCGCGCCTGGCGAGATCGTCCAGCAAATTTATTCTGTTGGTTCAGCCTTCATTACTCTCTCGGGCCAAAGCAGATCTCGGGAGCATTGCTGCTGAGACTGGCAGGCAGCTCACAGATTTTCAAATTGTCGAAGGTGACATCAGTCTCCCCGATTTGGGATTGAGTGAAAGTGACAAGCAGCTGGTTCGCAGCCAGGCGACGAGGTCTTTTCACCTCGCGGCGCTCTACGACCTTGCAGTTGCTCAGGATCCGGCCATTCGAATAAATGTGGACGGTACACGGAACCTCAACAATCTTATTCGATCGCTTCCGCACCTGCGTCATCATCATCACGTTTCAACCTGTTATGTCGCGGGCCGGCGAGAAGGCTCGATTCTGGAGACGGAATTGCTACACGAAGCAGGGTTTCGCAATTTTTATGAGGAATCGAAATATCTGTCAGAACTTGAGGCCGAAAAATTAAAGGCGGATTTGCCGGTAACAATTCATCGGCCTTCAGTCGTGTGTGGTGATTCGAAAACAGGCGAGACAAAAAAATATGATGGAGTCTATTACTTAATATTCTATTTGCTGAAATGGCCTTCCGGGTTGTCGGTACTAAATATCGGTAATCATGTAGTGTCGTTAAATCTGGTACCAGTGGATTTTGTCGTTGAGGCGATGGCGGTGCTCGCCTTTGATGACAATGCGGTGGGTAAGACCGTTCAGCTTGCAGATCCGCGCCCGCTCACAACCTTTCAATTATTCAATGCCATAACGACTTCGATCGGTGATCGCCGTTCGAAAATTACTGTTCCCCAATCGTGGGTGGTGTTTTTCCTCATGCGACCATCGGCTCCGAAGATTACCGGGTTACCTCATAATGCTGTTCCGTATTTCTTCATCAAGCAGTTGTACGACACGACTGTTTCTACCAGATTACTGGAACCCCATGGGATCAAGTGCCCGCCGTTTGAAAGTTATGTGGACAAGATAGTTGACTTCGCAAAATCCCACCCTAAGTTGTGATCAGTCTCTGTGTCTCTGTGCTCTCTGCGCCCCTGTGTTGAAAAGGCGTCGCTTTGCTGAGATTTCATATAACACGGAGACGCAGAGCGCACAGAGACACAGAGGGTGCCCCGCTTGACAGAGTTAGAAGTTTAGAATTATTCTAAATCCAACTTGAAACTGAGACGTACAAAACAACAGCCAGCGGATGCTCATAAGCTAACACCACAGCGTGATGCAGTGTTTCAGGTCATCCTCGAACGTGAGGATCACCCGACCGCCAATGAAATCTTTGAGGCAGCCCGTCTCCGGCTGCCTACTATTAGCTATGCCACGGTCTACAACTCTTTACGCTATCTAAGAGATGTTGGCCTTGTGCACGAGATCAAGTTTGGTGATGGCGCCAGCCGGTATGACCGGGAAACCGACCGGCATGATCATGCGATCTGTAATTCCTGCGGAAAACTCGTCGATTTCGATCTGCCACAAACTGCCGAATTACTACAGGCAGCCGCACGCAAATCTCGATTCAAAGCCGAATCAGTTCATTTAACGTTGAGAGGTCTTTGCGGAGATTGTCGCGAGACCTAAACCAACGATCATCAGTCTTTATTCACATTCTAATTTGGAGGATACATGACAGCAGCAGCAACAGCAGTAGCAGAGAAGGCAATGGTGGGCCAGCCGGCGCCGGATTTTGATATGGCCTCGACGAAGAACATCGAGAAACTCAACGAAAACGTAAAGCTTTCCGACTATCGTGGCAAGTGGCTCGTGATGGTTTTTTATCCACTTGATTTCACCTTTGTGTGCCCGACCGAGCTGACAACTTTTAGCGACCGCTACGCAGATTTTGAAGCAGTAGGCGCGGACGTGATTGGCATTTCAACCGATTCAGTGTTTTCACACCGGGCCTGGCTGAATACGCCCCGCGACAAAGGTGGTGTGGAAGGTTTGGCTTATCCGCTTGCTGCGGACGCAACGAAAAAGGTTGCTTCGGATTATGGCGTGTTGATTGAGAGTCGTGGCATCGCGCTACGTGGCCTCTTCGTTATCGATCCGGAAGGCGTCCTCCGTTACAAAGTTGTGCACGACCTGAATGTAGGTCGCTCAGCTGAAGAAACGCTGCGCGTGATTCAAGCGCTGCAAACCGGTGGACTCTGCCAGGCTGAATGGAAGCCGGGTCAGAAGACATTGAACTAAGCTGTTTTTGGGAGATTGCTGATTGCTGATTGTAGATTGCTGATTTACTCGCTTTCATTCAATCAGCAATCAGCAATCAAAAGTCAGCAATCAGCTAAACAGATATTACCCGAGTAATACTTTATGCCGATGCGAATTGGAACACCGATGCCTCTTTTGGATGGGGCGACTGAATGGTTTAACGGAACACAGGCGCATGCCGAGGCAGAAGCCCAGGGACATCCAACACTTGTTCACTTTTGGTCCGTCAGCTGCGGTATATGTAAAGACAATCTCCCGCAAGTTGCTCAATGGAGAGATGAAAAGAAAGACTCAGGACTTCGTGTCATCGCGGTCCATATGCCCAGGTATGAGGCTGATACCGACGTCGAAAAAGTCCGAGATCTGATCAGTGAGTACAAAATCACCGAGCCGGTGGCAGTCGACAACGAACACAAGCTTCGCGAGGCCTTTCAAAACGATCAAGGGTATGTTCCGGCTTACTACCTGTTCGACGCCGATGGAAAGTTGAAAAGTTTCGCAGCGGGAGAACGTGGACTGGACATGCTCAAGTCAGCGATTGAACGCTTGTTGGGTCAACAATCAGTAGTAGCAAATTAAACTTAATTGGTGAGTGTGCCGATCGCTTGGCTCAACTTAAGTAAAAGGAAAACACTCACTACAGCACTTCCCAACGCGAGTCCTACCAATCCCAGGATAATTAACCCAACAAACAGCCAATCACTTGTCTTACCAGTCCGAGCTTCGTCACCCGAAACTTGGGCGCGCCGTTTCAGTAGATCTAAATTCATCCGGTTGGATTTCCACCAGGCGTCAAATAAGTCGCCGACTACTGGAAGCGAACCAACGATGTAGTCGATGGCAATATTCAAACCCATTCTCAACAAAGTGATCTTGGGAACGCGGTAGCGGACTGCTGAGACGAGGATGTAAAAGGAAACTAAGGAAGTCGAAGTGTCGCCAACTGCGGGAATGAGGCCGATGATTGCGTCGAGTCCAAATCGCCAATCGAGGATGGGGATCCTGAAAAGATCATCCATTAGCCATCCCAGTCGATCGAGGCTTTTATCAACTACTTGAACTTCACTTTTGGAGCGATCAAGTTGTAAATCTTCAAATCTTAAAGCTTGCAAGTTCGTCTTCACCTAATCCTTGTCATCTGTTGCCAAAAAAACTTTCCAACCTTAGCAAGTGCATTAAAAGCGTTTCTATCGCCGGTCCGTGGCGGGCTTTGCTTCGATGAGAGACCCAGAGAAGCCGCCAATTCTGCGTCTGGCGGAGCTATGTCTTCGTCTCCTCGCCTGGACGTTAACCAGCGTGTAAATGTACGACCAATCATGCGTCTTTGTTCGATTGGAGCTTCGGCCACCAGTGCGCTGCGCAGATCTTCAAGTTGCGCAATTTCGTAAAGGTTAGCCTGGTAGTAATTCTTGAGAGCCGCAAAAATCTTTTCGTCTCCCAGCGCGTTCTGCAGCTCAACGAACATTAAAGCGCCTTTTGCCGTCACAATCGCGGCATATTGAAAGGTATTTCGATAGTCACGCGAGGGTCGATTGGCATCCATATCGTCGCCACCAAACGTTCTGTACAACCGGTAAACGCCGCGCACCTGGTCATCAAGTACTGCTTTTGCCTTTTCCTCACCGTAGATTGCTTTGTAATAAACAAGAGATGACCAGCAAGACAGCGCTTCATCGAGTATCGGTTCCCGAGCTGGATCATTTCCAACCGCTGCTCCCCACCATTGATGAGCAACCAGGTGGGCTACTGTCCACTCCAAACTTTCTTCAACCGAAGGCCGTTGTTCACGAATTATCTCGGGCAAATTACGAACAGCGGGTGCATCAAAATCTACGTAGAACGCGCTCGCAATTATGTTGAAGCCGGAAAACTCAGTGCTACCCAATCCGGCAATGAGTGGCGCTTCCGCAATGCTGATGGTTTTGAAAGGCAATGCCCCAAAGACCGAAGTAAAGACGCGCAACGAATTTGCCGCGACCGACAACGCTCTTTTTCCTACTCTTTCGTGCTCTATCAGATAAACCGAACGTACAGTAATGCCTTGGACTTCAGTCTGTTCTGAGCGAAGACCTTTGCCGGCGAGAATTGCGAAGTCCCGCAGCGACGAGGCGGTAAATGTCTGCTCATCTTTACCTGGTCTGGTGGCAGATTCAGTTCCTGATGTAAAAATCTCAACCCCGGAAGTCGTTCCTATTTTCACTTCGTAGTCAGCAACTTCATTAAAAATGATGTCGCCAACGGAAGGCTCGAGCTTGCGTCTCCATTCGTCGCCATCATGTACTGCCAGCACCGGATACGCAGTGCCCAACAGCATTATGCCCTTGCACCTGAAGTTAAGATCACGAGCTCGCCTGGTTTCACGTTCGCTGCGCAGTGCTGCACTGACTTGTTTGACAACGTGAGTAGTCAAACTAGTTTCGTCGGCGTCGATCTCAGGAACTTTGCCCTTAAACTTAATAAGAACTTCCGTAGTAGCTTCGGGGGCCAACGGCTCGCGGAGATTTACTCGCAGCGTTGTGCCCTGGTCGTCTAAAAAGAAATACAAAGGAGAGTCAGATGCAGAAGCCTTTACATCAAGTATCTCCATCGATGGTTCATCAAGCTCAGGAGTTGGGCTGACACTGACATCAGGATCGCTGACGCGGAGGTTCGGGTAGAGATGAAAATAAATAACTGAAACAGGCTTCTCACCTCGATTGATCCACTTTACCCGTTCTGAACCTGAGTAAGAGAGACGATCGAAGTCGATCTTCAAGTCGATCGAATACTTAGTGCGTTCGCTGTTCTTAACTGGTATTTGAGCTGATTGTGAAACGATTGGAAGCGTTGCGCCAGCCAGGCAAAAGAACACTGGCAACAAGACGATCCTTAATGCTGAACCGCAACGCAGTTTCATAACAAGCCCTACCTGACCATGATCGAAGTAATGGAGTCGCCCCTCACGATCGAATCAATGATCTCCATACCTTTGATTACTCGACCAAAAACAGTATAGCCACCATCGAGATGTGGTTGGGGCGCATGGGTTACGAACCATTGTGAACCGCCGGTATCTTTTCCCGAAAGCGCCATACCGACGGCTGCGCGATCGTAAGCAACTTCGTTTATCTCACAACGAATCTCGTAACCAGGTCCTCCGCTGCCATCGCCACGTGGGTCACCGACCTGAATCACAAAGTTTGGAACTACGCGATGAAAAACTATTCCTCGGTAGTAACCGCTTCTGGCGAGTTGAACGAAATTGTCTACCGTAAGTGGGGCTTCGCTGGGGAACAGCTCAATCGTAAACCTTCCTTTGGTTGTTGTCACAACCGCCTGGACAGTTTTACCAACTCGGGACAGCGCTCGTCGATAGTCAGCGGTGGTGTTTCTTGTCTGTACAGTTCCAATTCTAGACGAAAAATCACCGGCACCATTTGCCTTTAGAGCAGTTGCGGCTCGTCTGCGTAATAGGTAGTCCTTGGAATCGAGGACGCTCTTGAGTGCCTCGTTTGCTGCAGAATTTTTTTGTTTAGCCAGTGCTCCTACCGTTGAAAGCGCTGCATCGTTCGAGTCGTCTTTTAGTGAACGTGTCAGAGCACTGATCAGTAACCTGGTGTTTTCTTCCGAAGGTGGCAAATCTCCAAGGATGTCAGCAGCCGTAGATCTAACCATCACGTCGTTGTCTTCGAGGAATTTTCGTAATGCATCTGCCAGGTCTATTGGTTTGTATTGTGCATAAGCTCGCAACACATCCGGAAGTCCATACTCGGTGTGCAACGGCAGAATTGAATTGATCTTTACGTCGGAGTTTTTGTAGTCAAGCATCGCTTGTAAAAGTGACACGGCTTGCCCCGTCAAATCCGCTTTGTTGCTAACGGTATTGGGCAGATTTGATATTTCACCAAGTGCCTGGGCAATTGTCGCACCCGAACGCCAGTGAAGAATCAGTTTTTCCTGAAGCGCGCGTTTTATAGAAGGCTGATCAGGTCCAAACGACGACAAGTAACGATCTGGTGAGACTCGAACAAAAGCAAGTTCAACTTCCGGTGCAGCATGGTCCAGTTCAACCTGTCCTTTATGTAACCAGTCCAAGACTTCTGGATCTGTCTTGAGCGTGTATAAGCGTCCAAGTGCTGTCGCAATCTCTAGAACTTCATTCAACTCGGTCGGCAGCGGGTTGCGTTTTAGGTCTGTAAGCACTTGTCCGCGTTTTAGAAGAACTTCCGCCGCACGAGAATCCTTTAAGGTAACCAGTGAACGAATTGCACTAACTCGGACGCGTGAATCTTGATCCTGGATTGCACTCTCCAACAGTTTGTCAAAAGCCTGTTTGTCTTCGGTAGCGCCCAAAACCCTTGCTGCATTTGACCGAACCACTGCGTCGGGGTCACCCGACAACAATTCGATTAGTTTGGCGTTCCCATCTTTAGCCCTGAGCCTGGCGAGAGCATTTGCAGCGTCAGCGCGGATGCGGGCGTCTTTGTGATCCAAAAAGCCAGCCAACGTAGCGCCACCGTTTGTAGGGCGCGAACGTAGAACAGCGGTAATTCCCAACAGAATCGATTGGTTGTCGCTCTCGGACTTTAGCGATTCAACAATTGCCGATCCGATTTCGGTTCCGCGAGCCTGTTGTTCCCGTGGGAGTGCGGCCGCGATTTTTCCTAATCCTTCAATTGCTCGGCCACGAATCTGCGCACTTTCTTTGCTGTTCTTGATTGTGCTCAAAAGTGCATTGGCACCAAGAGCGGATTCCACTTCACCAATCGCGAATGCAGCCATTGCTCGTACTGATTGGTCTTTGTCGTTAGCAAGTAAACTCGCGAGTTCAGAAAGAGCCCCTTCATTTCCAATGCGACCCGCAGCAAGTGCAGCGCGCTTTCGTATTGCCGCACTGTTACTACTCAGCAGAGTCCGTAGGTCACCATCCCAACGACGTTCATCTTCCGCTTTCACGATACGCATCAAGATTTGTGCCGGAATTGGGCCTGCCGAGGTTTGCGCCTGTACGATTCCGTTTAGTGTGATGAAAATCGTGAATAAAAGAAGGGAGACTAGAGACCTGATTAGGGGTAGTTTCATGTTGGTTTTAAGGAAAGTGAAAGACAAAAAGGCGCTTCGCTGAGGTGCCCAGCGAAGCGCCTAAAGGTCCAACTTATAGTCTGGATTAACTAACGACGTTTGAAACGCTTGGAATGTCGGTACCCTTGGCGCCGTCCGCGTTGATCGCTTGCATCCTGGAGGTATCGAGCGGTTCATCTACGCTCTTTTTGTCTTTTTTGTTTTTATCGGCGGCGGCCGTCATCTGCAACATCTTACAGCTGCCCTCGAAGACTGCGCCTTGTTCGATAATCAGCGACGGCGTTTGAATGTTGCCGTTGACTTTCGCGGCGCGTCCGAGTTCTAGTCGTTGTGTTGCGATGATGTCGCCATTAATAGTTCCATGGATAACGGCAACTGCGACCTCAATGTTAGCGTCAACTTTACCATTGGCACCCACGATTAGTGTGCCGCTGGTTGAAGTGACGCGACCTGACAGGTGGCCGTCCACCCTCATCATTGCCTTAAAGTTAGCTTCTCCGGTGAGAACCGTTCCACCACCCACGAAACCGCTAAGTGTGCCTTCTTTGATATCTCTCGCCAGGGTCTCACTCTCGGTCATTGCCCGAGACGCGCCAGCGCTCATATCTGGCGCTGGTTTGGCTTCAGTCGTACCTTGGTAGGACGATGTAAATGGTTTGGCAGTTGGATAATCAGGAACTTCCGGCCGATGGCTGGAGTTGTCGTTCTCTTCCTGTTCCTTGGGATTCTTTCCTATCCTGAGCATTAGTTACCTCCGTAATATGGGGGCGCGTTATGTCTAGTCACCGGGGTGCCGTCGGGGACGTAAAGCAACAAAACGACGCGCTTGCCTTAGTTTCGTGGATTGTTTTTCTAGCTTTTCCGGCTAGTGCGAATGATCGACCGCGGAAGCGGATGTTCATCATAGACAAACTATCATGTTAGTGTCTAGGGTTGTAACCAAATTATAATCCTGTCGAGCTTTTTTTAGGTGTGAACGGAGTCCGGTCCCCACGGCCATCGCCAGCTCGTAGTTTGGTTCCTCATCGGTTTGCCAAAGCTCTGAGTAGATGCTTCTTTCCAAAAAGAATGAATTACGCAATTTCCTCGCAGATACCCGCTCGATCAATTGAAAACGCCTGTTTGTCGTGGCATTCTGACGGATGAACGAAAACCTCAAAATGCGAACTGAAAATAAGATTCAAACCAAACTACTTCGGCGGATGGGCGAGGCAATCTCCGACTTTGGGATGATTGAAGATGGAGACCGCATCATGGTTTGTATGTCCGGCGGAAAGGACAGTCACACGCTTCTCGATCTTCTGCTGGACATGGGACAACGTGCGCCAGTTAAGTTTGACCTCCTGGCTGTTAACCTCGACCAGAAACAACCGAATTTCCCCGCGGAGGTACTTCCGAATTATCTGAAGGAGCTCGGCGTCCCTTTCCGGATTGTTGAGCGGGACACTTATTCCATCGTCAAGCGACTGGTACCCGAGGGTAAGACGTTTTGTTCGGTCTGTTCGCGGTTGCGGCGAGGAATTCTCTACAACATTGCTGTTGAAGAACGCTGTAACAAGATTGCGCTGGGCCATCATGCTGACGACATCATTGCGACCTTTCTGCTCAACGTGTTTTACGTTGGTACCCTAAAAGCGATGCCTCCAAAACTGCGATCCACGGACGGTCGGAACACTGTCATTAGGCCACTCGCTTATTGTTCAGAACGAGACATTGCAGAGTACTCGGCATTTCGCGCGTTTCCGATCATCCCCTGTGACTTGTGCGGATCACAATCAAATCTCAAGCGAGTTCGCATCAATCGATTGATCACCGAACTAGAGCGAGAGATTCCACACATTCGCTCTTCAATCTTGACCGCAGTCGGAAACGTTGTTCCATCTCATCTCCTGGACTATCGATTGTTTGACTTTAAGAAACTGGGCATAGCGGAAGGCGATGTTGAAGCTGAGTTGGATCTCGCGGTGGGCCATACTGATGAAGACTTGAGTCAGACACTTGTCTCGATTGGAGTCCAAATGTAGGCGACAAGCGGATCTTATGACTGCCAAGCGCGAACTCGATTACAGTGCGTTTCCTCCCGGGACGGTAACCGACTACACGACTCTTGTTTGTCTGGCTTGTATATTTGACATTTTCACCAAGCAATTTGGTCTCGCGCCCCGCTCAGCCTA